>JAUIGT010000030.1 GCA_030432615.1 Verrucomicrobiia bacterium | reverse complement strand
GCTTGGCCTTGGGCGCGTGGTGGGGCAGGGTGGGGATGCCGCCGCCGCTGCTCGCCGCTCCGGCGAGATCGCGTCCGAGCAGGGAGGCCAGGGCGGTGCCGCCGAGCAGTCTCGAGCTGCGCCCGAGAAAGGCGCGGCGCTTCATCTGGGTCTGGAATTCGTCGGTGGGATTCATGGCGTGGGGAGATTTACTGGGAGTGCGGGCGTCTCGCCCGCCGCGTCGGGCTCCACCGCGCTGGCATCGGGGCGGGCGAGACGCCCGCGCTCCCAGTGGTGGGATGGTCGCTTTCCTTGTTCGAGATCGTGTTCAGCATGTGAAAAAAATCAGCGATCATCAGCGTAGATCAGCGGTTCAAAATTCGACTCGCCGGTTCAGTTGCGATTCAGCACTTCATCGAGGTTCAGCACCAGGCTCGCCACCAGGGTCCAGGCGGCGTGGTCGGCGGCGTCGAGCGATTCGTTCCGCTTCGATTCACCGGTGGACAGGAGGTCGGTCGCCATTTCCGGCTCGGCCCGGTATCTCTCCAGGCTGTCTCGGTAGACGTCGAGGAGGGCGGAAAGCTCGCGCGAGTTCGGCTCACGGGCGGTGGCGGTCTCGAAGGCGAAGCCGGCACGAGTTTCGGGCGACTCTCCGCCCTCCGCCAGGATGCGCTCGGCGAAGTGACGCGATGCCTCGATCATCTGGACATCGTTCATCGCCGCCAGCGCCTGGAGCGGGGTGTTGGTGACGGGACGCTTGAGGACGCAGGTCTCGCGCGTCGGCGCGTCGAAGATCTGCATCGCCGGCGGCGGGGCGCTGCGTTTCCAATAGGTGTAGAGGCTGCGCCGGTAGAGTTTCTCGCCGTGGTCCTGGACGAACTTGGGATTTCCCCCGAGCCCGACCTCGGCCCAGAGACCGGGTGGCTGGTAGGGTTTCACCCCGGGACCGCCCATCTGGTCGCGGAGGAGAATGCCGCCGAGATCGAGGGCGTTGTCGCGGATGAATTCGGCGGGCAGCCGGAAGCGGGGAGCACGCGCCAGGTATCGATTGGCCGGATCGGATTCGAGGTCGCCGGGACGGACCTCGGAGGCCTGCCTATAGGACTTCGACAGGACGATCTGCCGGACGAGACGCTTCAGGTTCCAGCCGTTCTCCCGGAAATCGACTGCCAGCCAGTCGAGCAGTTGCGGGTGGGTGGGAAAGGCCCCCTGCGAGCCGAAGTCGGCCGGGGTCTCAACGATCCCGGTTCCGAAAAACAACTGCCAGATCTGGTTCACGGCGACGCGCGCCGTCAGCGGATGCTCGTCGGCAAACAGCCAGCGCGCCAGTCCGAGCCGATTGGCGGGAGCGTCCTCGGGCAGCGGGGGCAGGATGGCGGGGGTTCCCGGCTCGATGACCTCGTCCTCGATGGGCTGGTCGTAGGCGCCGCGGTTCAACCGGTAAGTGGGGCGCATCTTGTCCGGCGCGTTGTCCTGCATCACCATCACCGTCGTTTTTCCATCGAGCAGCTTGGTCTTCTCCCGTTCTGCGCCGACCTGGGCGGCGAGGTCCCGGCGAAAGGCTCCGGCGGTCGAGGACAGGTAGTGATGGTAGGCGATCTTCTTCTGGTCTGCAGTACGCTTGTCGGGAGCGGTCGCGTAGCTTTCCTCGACCAGGTCGCGGGTCAGGAGCGGGATCTCCTTCTCCGGCAGCACCCGGTCGTAGATGCGGATATCGTCGGCGGCGCCCATGAAGTTGGCGGACTTGGAGCGCCCGCCGATCCGGAAGGCGACCTCGTTCTTCATCGTGGCCGTCAGTTTCTTCCCGCCGACCTGGGAGGAAGGAACGAGCTTGCCGTCGATGTAGACCTTCACTCCCTTGGCCTCGCCGCTGCCGTCGTAGGTGACGGCCACGTGCTGCCACTGGCCGGGCGTCAGCGCCTGGTCGGCGGCGACCTTGATGGCGTTGTCGGGCCAGTTGCTGATGAGGTGGGTGCCGGGCCGGCCTTTCTCCAGCCAGAAATCGTAGCCCCGGTACGAGCGGTCGTCGTCCATCTTGGCGAACACGGCGCCGGAGACCAGCGAGTCGAGCTTCAGCCAGGCGGAGAAGGTCAGCTGGCTCTTGTGATCGTAGGCGGGGAAATCGTCGGCCTCGAAGAGCCGGCGACCGTCGAAGGTGAGGCCGCGGTCCTTTTCCCCGCGCTCGGTGGAGACGAGACCGGCATCGACGGTGACAGCGTCCTTGCGACCGATCAGGTCGATCAGAGTGAGTCCGGAGGGTTCATCGAGCGGAAAGTAGTGGCGGAGCTGTTTGTAGGGAGCGGCGACATCCTTGGCCGGCTCCGCTTTTCCAGCGAGTTGGCGCGGCCACTTGGCGAACGCGGCGCGGGCGTCCTGTTCCGCCTTGCCGGCCTGCTCGGAGGTCGCGGCGATCTTCTCCTCGATGGCGGCGAGCTTGTCTTCCTCGATCTCGGTGACGACCTCGACCACCGGAACCTGGTTGCCCTTGCGGGTCTGCATGCCGGGATCGGTGGTGTTGTTGAAGTAGGCGTAGAGTTGATAGTATTCGCGTTGCGAGACGGGATCGTACTTGTGGTCGTGGCACTGGGCGCACTCCATCGAGAGGCCCAGCCAGACGTTGGAAGTGGTCTTCACCCGATCGACCACGTAGCTGACCCGCAGTTCCTCGGCGATGGCGCCGCCCTCGTCGGAAGAGGGGTGGTTGCGATTGAACCCGGAGGCGATTTTCTGGGAGACGGTGGCGTCCGGGAGGAGGTCGCCGGCGATCTGTTCGATGGAAAACTGGTCGAAGGGCTGGTTGGCGTTGAAGGCGTTCACCACCCAGTCGCGCCACGGCCACATGTCGCGTGGCCCGTCGGCGTGCATCACGGAGGTGTCGCCGTAGCGGGCGGCGTCGAGCCAGTAGACGGCCATCCGCTCGCCGAAGTGCTTGGAGCCGAGGAGGCGGTCGATGAGCTTCTCGTAGGCGTCGGGGGACTGGTCGGCGAGAAAGGCGTCCACTTCCTCCGGTGTCGGCGGAAGGCCGGTGAGATCGAAGGTGAGCCGGCGAATCAGGGTGCGCCGATCGGCCTCGGGGGATGGTTCGAGTTCTTTCTGTTCGAGCTTGGCCAGGATGAAGCGATCGATGGCGGATTCTGCATTCTCCATCGCGGGAGCTTTCGGTTTTTCCGGCGTCACGAAGGCCCAGTGCTCGGTCCATTCGGCTCCCGACTCGATCCAGCGCTTGATCAGGTCCTTCTGCTCGCTGGTGAGTTGCTTGTTGGAGTCCGGCGGCGGCATCAGGTCGATTTCGTCGGCGGTGCTGATGCGATACCAGGCCTCGGACTTTTCGAGATTCCCGGGTACGAAAGCCGTGATGCCGCCGTGGTCGGCAAAGGCGTGTTCCTTCAGATCGAGCCGCAGGTCGGCCTCGCGGTGTTCCTCGTCCGGTCCGTGGCAGTAGATGCAGTTCTCGGAAAGGAGGGGCCGGATGTCGCGAGCAAAATCGATGTCGTCGGCTGCACGGCTGACCGGTAAGAGGCCGCAGATCATCGCGGCGGCCGGGAGCAGGCCGCGGGTGGGAGGCAGGAATTTCATGGAAACTGCCAGACGTTACGACGTGTCGATCGCTTGGTCAGGGGGCGTATTCGGGCCGGTAAAACGTGCGTAAGATGGAAATCGGAGCGCGAGCATCCTTGCTCGCCCCGGTCGACCGGGTGCGCCGTGGGATGTTCGCGCTACGCGGCCCTGGCATCGGGGCGGGCTTGGAAGCCCGCCAGACAGGCGCGGACTTGGAAGTCCATGCTACGTTTCTCCCGCTACAACCGCGCCGGGTTCACCGGCGAATCCGGCGGCATGGCTTGGGCCTTTTCTTCGAGCAGCGGTTTCAGCTTCTCGATGGCCGCCTTCGCTTCCGCATCCGGCTCGACGGCGAGGTTGGTGAATTCCTTCGGGTCGTTCTCGTGATCGTAGAGTTCGACGCCGGATTCGCCGCCGTTCCACTCGGTGTAGCGCCAGCGTTCGGTGCGGATGCTGCGCCCCATGACTTGGGTCGGGAGTCGATCGTCGGCGGGACGGAGGATCTGGCTGACGGCGTTGCCGTTCCATTCGGTTTCCGGGTTCTCGAGCAGGGGCACGAGGCTGCGCCCGGTGAAAGGCATGCTCTTTGGAAGGTCGAGCCCGCAGAGTTCGGCCAGGGTGGGGTAGAGATCGACGAATTCCACGACCTGCTCGCAGGTGGTCCCGTTGCCGGCGGCGTCGGGATCATAGATGAGGAAGGGTTGGCCGGCGCTTTCCTCGAACATGGTCCGTTTCTGCCAGATGCCCCGGTGTTCCCCGAGGTGGTAGCCGTGGTCGCTCCAGAGCACGACGATGGTGTTTTCCGCCAGCCCGAGCTCATCGAGCGCGGTCATCAGGCGTCCGACCTGGGCATCGACGAAGGAGACGCAGGCGTAATAGGCTTGCTTGGCCTCCAGGCAGGTTTCGATGGGCAGGTTGTAGTGCGGCACCGGGTTGTTGTGGGCAAAGGCGGCGGTGGGGATGTCGTCGCGATCGTCCTCGGGCGCGTAGGGGATCTCCATCTTCTCGATGGGGTAGAGATCGAAGTATTTCTTCGGCGCGACGTAGGGGGTGTGAGGGCGGAAAAAGCCGACCCCGAGGAAGAAGGGCTCGTCCTTCCGTTCCTCCATGATCCGGATGGCCTCGGTGGTGCTCATGCCGTCGGTCTGTTCCTCGTCGGCGCCGTCGGCGGCCAGCCAACTGAGCGCGGCGCTGATCTTGCGATGTGGCTCGGCATTGAAGATGAGGGCCTCGTCGTCCTTGTCGCGTCCCTTGGGATTGACGACCTGCTGCCAGGAGGGCGGATCGTCGTGGCCGTTGGTGCCGATGCCGGCGGGCACGTTGTAGTGGTAGAGCTTGCCGACCCGGGCGGAGAACCAGCCGTTCTGCCTGAAATGCTGCGGCAGGGAAATCGCGTTCGGCATCGTGTCGCGAAAGTGGGCATCGAGGTCGTAGACCCGGATCTGGTCAGGCCGCATCCCGGTCAGGAGGGAGGCCCGGCTCGGATTGCAGAGCGGACACTGGTTGTAAGCGTTGTCGAAGCGGATGCCCTTCGCCGCGAGGGCATCGATATGCGGCGTCACCGCGACCTCGTCGCCGTAGCACCCGAGCGCGCTCGCGAGGTCATCGACGGCGATGAGGAGGACGTTTTTCTTCGGAGGCGCCTCGGCGTGTGCGATGCCGAGGGAAATGAGGAAGACAGGAAGGCAGGAAAGGAAAAGGCGGATCATGGCAGGGGATCGTTGTAGCAGGAATGAGAGCGCGTGGCACGTTTCGTCATGGAAAAAGGTCCATCGATTCATGGAGCCCCAATTGCCACTCGATCAATGCGTCGGCCGAGGCTCCAATCTGAACCGAGGCCGCCAGGAGAAACGTCGCCGCGATTCCGATCGCCAACAAGAATCCAAAAACCAAGATCCGAGCGTGACCGAATCCGGATTCGCGAAGGACGATGGAGTATAGCTCAACCAGTGGCCCCATGCTGAAACATGCATTGGCGACAAAGGCATAGACCAGCACCCACAAAAGCCAGTGCAGGAGTCCTCCGAAGAAGTCGATCAGGCCCACCGAAAGGAAAAGTCCCTCAATGGCAAGGATGATGTTGAAAAGTATGCGGAGCCGTTCCCAGCTGAACAGAATAGGTCGGAGCGATGAAAGATCGTTCATTTCATTCCATACTCAGGTTCCGAGGGAAATCTGTCATCGGACTTTCGGGGCTGGCACCATGGGCGACCGCTCGAGGGACGGCTGTTGCGATATCGACTTGTCGGGAACGAGAAAACTAGGGGGAGAACCTTCGACTCGATCCGATCGCTCAGGGTGACAAGTGGGAGGTCCCCGAGGAATTCGGGGAGAAAAAGATCAGCGGAGATCAGCGGAGATAAGCGGTTCCGAAATCCCAACGACGCGCCGTTCACCCATCCTTCTCCGTCGGAGGAAACGGCTTCCGATCGGCGCTCGGGACCGGTTTTCCATCGCGCATGTTCCACCATTCGTGGGCGCGCTGGGGATCGTAGTGCGGATTCGGAATCGGCATGCGGGCGATGACGTCGGTGCGCCAGGCATTGAGCTTCTTCTGCAAGTCGGCGAGGCGGCCCTTCTTCTCCTCGGCGAGGTTCCTGGTCTCCCCGATGTCCTCGGCGAGGTGATAGAGTTCCACGTCGCCGGTGCCGTCGAGGTATTCGATTAGTTTCCAGTCGCGCTCGCGGATGGCGCTGGCGGGGCGGTCGTGATGGTAGTGCGGGTAGTGCCAGTGGAGGGCCTGGCGATCGAGCGTCGCCTCCGGGGCGGAGAGCAGCGGCAGCAGGCTCATCCCGTCGATGGTCTGGTGGGCGGGCAGGTCGCCGCCGGCGGCGTCCACGAAGGTCGGGTAGAAATCGTAGCTGATGACCGGCTCCGAGCAGACCGTGCCGGCCTTGGCGAGCGGAGGATACTTCACGATGAGGGGAACGCGGATGCCGCCCTCGTGGAGGGTGCCTTTTTCTCCGGCCAGCGGCGCCAGGCTGGTGACACCGTCGTCGTCGATGCCGGGTTGGTAGTCGTAGCGACGGTAGAGCCCGCCGTTGTCGGAAGTGAAAACGATCATGGTCTTCTCGGTGAGTCCCTGGGCGTCGATGGCATCGACGACGCGACCGACCATGTCATCGACGTGCTCGACGAGAGCGGCGTAGACGGGGTTGGGAAGTTCGGCGTCGGAATCGCCCTTCTTCTTCCGGTATTTCTCGACCTTCTCGGACATCGCCCCGAGGGGGATGTGCACCGCGAACGGCGAGAGCATGAGGAAGAAGGGTTCGTCCTTGTGGTCCTCGATGAATTTCACGCTGAGGTCGGCCTCGAACTCGGTCCGATACTGTCCGGGTTCGGGTTGAAGATCCTTGCGATTGATGACCCGGTATTTCCCGGGGAGGTGTGGCCCGCCGATGACGGCGGAAAAATCGTAGCCCTGGTGCTCGGGCTGGAACTGGGGGGCATTGCCGAGGTGCCACTTGCCCACGTAGCCGGTCGCGTAACCGGCTTCTTTCAACGACTCCGCCACGGTGACGGTATCGAGCGGCATGGCCATCGTGGTCAGCGGCGTGATGACCCGCTCGAAGGGACGCCAGTGTCCCGGAATGTGCGCGGTGATCCCGATGCGGGCCTGGTTCTGCCCGGACTGGACCGCGCAGCGGGTCGGCGAGCAGACCGCGGCGGCGTAGGCGTCGGTGAAGCGCACGCCCTCGGTGGCGAGTTGGTCGATGCGCGGTGTCTCGATGAACTCGTTCCCGTAGCAGCCGACATCCTTCCAGCCCATGTCGTCGATGAAGATGAAGACGACGTTGGGACGGTCGGCAGCGCGAAGCGAGGGGCTTGGAGCGTGGAGCCAGAAGACGGCGAGGACGGTGAGTAGAAAAGGAAGTGGGGCTTTCATGGGCAGGATGGTTCGGGAAAAACTGGGAGTGCGGGCGTCTCGCCCGCGTCATTCGTGCTAGTGTGCCGAACGCTAAGTTCGTTAAAGAATAGGAAAATCGGAGTTTTGGAAACTGGCGCGCTTAGCTCGGAGTTTTTTTTCATTTCGCGGCCCTTTCTTCTCAACTCTTCGTTGCTCGTCGGTCACGAAGTACGCTTCGCTCCCTTCTCGCGCCTCGATTTGAAAAAAATTGCTCGCGAATTCTTCAACGCTCTCATCGATCAGCACGCCAGGGAAAGGAACGCAATGGTCCATCATCGCCTTGATCGACCGGGGCGAGCAGGGATGCTCGCGCTCCAATCACGACTGGTGAAGCGGGCGAGACGCCTGCACTCCCGGTCAGAGGATTCAAGAGAGTCAGGTCCAGTGTTCAACAGGGTTGGGTTGGGTTGGGTTCATTTGGCGAGCCTGGGCGCGGAATGGCCCTGTTCGCGAATCTTTGCCAGGAGCGCTTTCAATTCTTCGACTTTCTCGGGATGCTCCCCGGCGAGGTCGTTTCGCTGACCGATGTCCTCGGCCAGGTTGTAAAGTTCGACCGGGGCATCGTTGTCGGCGGGGTAGTCGTGGCGCTTTTCCCAAGCCTGAAACTTGCGGGAATGGTAGCCGTCCTTGGCCGCAATGAGAAGCCAATCGCCATCGCGGATCGCCCAGGCGTCTTCGAAGGTGTTGTGAACATGAGTCGAGCGGACGTTTTCCACCTCGCCGCGCAGCAGCGGCAGCAGATCGTGGGAATCCTCTGCGGCGTCGTCGGGAAGTTCGAAATCGAGCGCGCTGGCGAAGGTCGCCATGAGGTCGATCTGGGAGACGAGTGCGGAATTTACGACGCCGGCCTCGGTCACGCCGGGCCACTTGATGAGGAAGGGCACGTGGTGGCCGCCCTCGTAGATGTCGCGCTTGAGGCCGCGAAGAGGGTGCGGAGACCAGTGACCGTATTTCTCATCGCGAGCGTAGGCGTAGTGCTCGGGGCCGTTGTCGGCACTGAAAACGACGATGGTGTTGTCCGCCTGGCCGCTTACCTCGAGCGCGCGGAGCAGTTGGCCACAGGCGTCGTCGGTTTCGACCACGAAATCGCCGTAGGGACCGGCGCCGGATTTTCCGTCGAACTCGTCGTTGGGAATGATGGGGGCGTGGGGCGAGGGAAAAGCGAAGTAGAGA
This sequence comes from Verrucomicrobiia bacterium, assembly GCA_030432615.1. GTDB lineage: Bacteria > Verrucomicrobiota > Verrucomicrobiia > Verrucomicrobiales > DEV007 > JAEUHH01. The sequence continues at coordinate 14,340 of JAUIGT010000030.1, read as the reverse complement.
AAGAAGGGTTCCTCGGCATCGGCCTGCGTCTCGATGTATTCGACCCCGCGCTTCGTGGTCGTGGGAATGTTCTGGTAGGGATCCCAGTCGGAAATCATGGGGCCGGGCCGGCATTCCCAGTTGCCCTCCTTGATGGGTTTCCATTTCGCGGTGTCCATCAAGGTGTCCGGTGCGCGCGGCACGCGGTCGTCCTCGATCCAGCAATAGGGCGGAAAATTGATGACGGTGTCGCCGAAGTAGTGATCGAACCCGTGGGCGAGGGGGCCGTCGGGAATCGGCTTCGACCAGTCGAAGGCCTCCGGTCCCCACGACTGTTTCCTGCCTTCGCCGATGGGCTTCGCGTCGGGTTTTCGGATCGCGTCCCAGTTCCAGCCCAGGTGCCATTTCCCGATGGCTGCGGTTCGATAGCCCTTTTCCTTCAGCATTTCGGGCATGGTGAGACGTTCCGGTTTGAACACGGATCCACCGAAGGCGTTGACGATGCCGTGGAAGTCTCGCCAGTGATGCCGCCCGGTGAGCAGGGCGTAGCGGCTCGGGGTGCAGATGCCGGAGGACGAGTGGCCGTCGGTGAAGCGCATGCCCTCGGCGGCGAGCCGGTCGAGATTCGGCGTGGGAATCTTCGAGCCGGGGTGGTAGCACTGCAGGTCACCGAAGCCGAGATCGTCGGCGTAGAGGATGAGGATGTTCGGCGGACGGTTCTCGGCCTTCTTCGCGGCGTGGGCGAGGCCAGCCACCAGGAAAGAGCAGGCGATGGAGTAAAGGAGGGAGGCGGGAATTCTCATGAGATCGTAGTCGTGCCACACCATGCATGAACCTGGTGGGCCACCGCAAGACCGGGAAGAGGCGCAGGAATGGGAGTTGAGTTTGCCGTCGGAATCCGGTAGTCGTCCCACAAAGCCTTTGCCATGAAATCCCAGAATCTCCGCTCCCTCCTGCCCCTGGCGCTCGCCGCGATGGCCGCCGCCGTTTTCTCCCTGCTCGTGCTTTCGCCCTCCGATTCCACCGGAGCCCAGGGCGATGCGAAGGCGAAGAAGAAGATCGTGCTCATCGCCGGCGAGGTGAGTCACCCGTCCGGACAGCACGAGTTCAATGCCGGCTCGATCCTACTGGCGCGGGCGCTCAACGAGCAGAGTGGGCTCCCAGTGCACGTGGAAGTCGTTCACGACGGTTGGCCGGAAGACGAGTCGGTGTTCGATGGCGCCGACGCGGTGGTGGTCTATTCGGACGGCAACGCCAGGCACCCGGTGAACGGCCACGAGGCGAAAATGCAGGCGATGGCCGATGCCGGTGTCGGCATGATGTTCATGCACTACGCGGTGGAGGGATCGCAGCCGCCACAGGGAGAAAACCACAAGAAATGGATCGGCGGCCACTACGAGGGCGGCTACTCGGTGAACCCGCACTGGACCGCCACCGGCGAGCCGAATCCCGATCACTCCATCAGCAACGGGGTGCCGAACCTGAAGGCGAACGACGAGTGGTACTACAACATGCGTTGGGCCGATCCGAAGACGGCGGTGCCCATCTTCGGCGACACCCCGACGCGGGAGAAGATCAATCGCTACGTACACTGGACTCCGGCCGGCGAGAAGCAGCTCGGAAAAAAGCAGACCATGATGTGGGCGGTCGAGCGGCCCGACGGCGGGCGCGGGATCGGTTTCACCGGCGGTCACTGGCACCGCAACTGGGCCATCGACGATTTTCGCAAGCTGGTCCTCAACGGCATGGTCTGGGTCGCCGGCATGGAAGTGCCCGAGGATGGCGTGAAGTCCGACCCGATCACCGAGGCGCAACTCAATGAGAATCTCGACGAGAAGCCCAAGATGGAACACGTGTCGCTCCCGAGCGACGCCGACCTGACGCAGCCGGCCGCAGAGGAGATCGAGTATCGCTGGCCGGGGATGCCGGAGAAGAAGTGAGGAGTCTCAAGTGATGAGTCATGAGTGAAGAGTGAGTAGAGGGGAGTGGGTAGTGTTTTCCCGACGATTCACTCCTCACTAACAACTAATCACTCCTCACTAATCACTCGATCACCGGTTCCGCATGAAATCCGCGGTCTGAGCGAAGAAGGCGTCGAGCATCTCCCGCGACGGTTCAGGGACTTCGGATTCATCGAGAGCTTCGCCCATGAGCTTGAGCCAGCGGTCGCGTTCGGCCTCGCCGATGGGGAAGGGGAAGTGTCGCATCCGCAGGCGGGGATGCCCTCGCTCCTCGAGATAGCGCTGCGATCCGCCGCAGCGGTAGATGAGGAAGTCGCGGAGACGTTTTTCGGAACCCTCCCAGTCGTCGGCGGGATACATGGGGCCGATGAGGTCGTCCTCCTTCACCCGGCGATAGAAGGCGGCGACGAAGGCGGAGATTCCCTCTTCCCCGATCTGGTCGTGGATCTCGTTCATTTTTTCGCGTTCTTCTGTTCGGCCCGCTTCATGTTATCGCGAAGCTTGGTTTTTCCGCCTTCGCCGTAGAGCGGTGAATCGGAGCCAGCGCTTCCGGGAAGGGGATCGGCGTTCACTTTCGGGAGCCACTTGCGGTGTTCGGCGATGATGTCGGCCAGTTCGGGATCGCCGGCGAGGTTCTTCCACTCGTTGGGATCGACGCGGTGGTCGTAGAGTTCCTCGCTGCCGTCGGCGTAGATCGAGTAGCGCCAGTGCTCGGAGCGGATGCTGTGGTTGTTCGGTCCGAAGGTGGTGATGGTGGGGCGATCCCACTCGGCGTCGGGATTTTCCAGCAAGGGGCGCAGGCTGACGCCCTCCAGCCCGGGTTTTTCCGGAAGCCCGCAGAGATCGGCCAAGGTCGGATAGAGATCGATGAGGCCGACCGGTTTCGCGCACGGCTGGCCGGCGGCGATGCCGGGACCGGCGAGGATCAGCGGGACGCGGGCGCTTTCCTCCCAATTGCTGCGCTTGGCCCATTTCTGTTTTTCCCCGAGATGAAATCCGTGGTCGCTCCAGAGAACGATGACGGTGTTGTCGGCGGCGCCGCTGGCATCCAGGGCGTTGATGACCATGCCGACGAGCGAATCGACGAAGCTGTTGGCGGCCAGGTAGGCGCGGACGGCGTGGCGCCATTCGTCGTGCTCGACCATCCACTCGTGCCGGGGCGCGGTCGGGTTGATGGTCAGCTGGCGCGCGATCTCGGGAATGTCGTCGTGATCGCTGTCCAACACCGGCGGCAGTTCCACCTCGTCCAAAGGATAGAGATCGAACCATTTCTTCGAGGCGTAGATGGGCACGTGGGGCAGGTGAAACCCGACCGCGAGGAAAAAAGGCTTCTCTCCTTTCGGCAGGGTCTTCAGTTGTTCCGCCGCCCAGGCGGCGGTGTGGTAGTCTCGCTGCTCCTCGTCGGGAATATCGACCTGGCCCCAATCCCAAAGGGGATTGCTGCCCGGCACCTTGTAGCGAAGTTTCTCCTTTCCGCGTCGCCAGCCCCGGCTGGGTTCGATGTGGTCGAAGGACGCCGGATCGGCCTTGCCGTGAAAGATCTTGCCGCAGGTGGTGAGGTAGTAGTCGTGGCGCCGGAAATACTGGAAAAGGGTCTCGGCGTCCCTGGTTTTTTCCGGAATGCGGAAATTCGGTGCCAGGAAATACATGCCGGTGGTCGAAGGAAGGAGACCGAGGGCGAGACTGACGCGCGAGGGATTGCAGATCGGCGCCTGGCAGTGGGCGTTGGTGAAATTCACGCCGCGCTCGGCGAGTGCGTCGATATGGGGCGTCTTCACCTGGGGATGTCCGTCGAGGCAGCCGACCCAGTCGTTGAGGTCGTCGATGGCGATGAAGAGGACATTCGGAGGGGCGGCGGCCTGAACCTGGAGCGACGCGGTGATCGTTCCGAGGATCAGGAGACGGAGCAGGGGGGCGGGGCGGAGGAAACGCTTCATGGGCGATCGGGATGGTTGCGGAGCTGCGGGAGGCCGACAGCTTTGACCAGCTTCGTCCGGTCGTCCACCCGCGCATCGACCCGATGCCGTCGAGGGAGGGCGCTGGCCGCGGATACCCCTATCGCGGCCAGCGCACTTAGCCCAGCAACAATCGTTCGCGTCTCCCGGGAGCACGCCACAGCAGGCGCGGGGAGGACGCGAACGCAACCGACAATCCTTGAACCCGTTGACGTTGGCCACCACCAGGCGCACACCGCCGATCATCCCACCAGGAGGAGGAGGGAACTGCCGCCCCTATCGGGCGGGAGTGTGGGGATGATCGGCGGGCGCTCATGGTAGCTGCTACATCAATCGATGTCTCAAGCATCACGACGCAGGGTAGGCAGAGGAACATTAAGGCCGGATTAATTTGGGGAGAAAAACCGCACTCGCCGGCAAATACGAAAGATGTCTTTTCCCGCCGGTTTCCGTTATCATGAAGACGGATGAAGATTCTCATTGCCGAAGACTACGGTCCGCTGCGCCTGTCGATTTCCGAAGCGTTGCGGGAATCGGGTTTCGTGGTCGAGCACACCGCCGATGGCGCCGAAGCGGGCTGGCTGCTCAACGAACATGATTTCGCGGTGGCGGTGTTGGACATCAATTTGCCGAAACGCACCGGGCTCAGCCTCCTCCAGGAGATCCGGGAAAAGGATCTCGACATGGCGGTGCTGCTGATCACGGCGCGCGACGCCATCGACGACCGGGTCACGGGGCTGGACATGGGGGCGGACGACTACCTCGTGAAGCCGTTCGCGCTCGAGGAAGCCATGGCCCGGGTCCGGGCCCTGATCCGGCGGCGTTTCGGGAAGCGAACCAACCTCATCCGGATCGGTGATCTCGAGATCGATACCGGCGGCAAGCGGGTGAGTCGATGCGGCAAGGAAATCGAACTGACCGCCAAGGAATACTCTCTGCTTGAATTGCTGGCGATGCGATCCGGGCAGGTCGTCAGTCGCGGGGATGTCTGGGAACAGCTCTACGATTTCAGTTTCGAGCGGGGCAACAGCAATGTCGTCGATGTCTTCATCTCGAATCTCCGCAAGAAGCTGGACGCCAAGGGGGAGCCTTCCGTGATCCAGACCCGCCGTGGCCAGGGATACGTCCTGCGAGAGGCCCGCTGAACGTCTTTTCATGCGATCTTCGGACCGATTTCCGCGGACATGATCTTCCGGACCCTCAAGAACCGACTGGTGGCGGGTTACCTCGCTGGAGGGGCGCTCGTTTCCGTCGCGGTGGTGATCTTCGTGGGCGCGAGGATGCGGTCCCTGCTGCTGGAGCAACTCGATCATTCCCTGACCGATAAGATGAGAATCATCCGGTCGGCCTGTGTCCAGCGACCGGATGGCGTCCACGTGGAACTGGGACGGGACCTGTTCCAGCGCATGCACGACCCGGACGATCCCGAGTTCATGCGACTGAGCCTGGCGGAGAGCGGCCGAGTGTTGCTGGAGTCGCCCAGCCTGCGGGAAATCGACCTCTCCGTGATCGGCCTGAATCACGAGAACCCCGTGCTGGAGTTCGTGACCCTGCCGGACGGGCGCACGTTGCGCGCGGCGGGTCAGTATTTCTATCCGGCCCGGGAGCCGGGAGCCACGGGCAAGGTGAAGCTGCATCTCATCGCGGCGCACGACAGCGCGAAGGTCGAATCGGCGTCGCGAAGCATCATCGTGCTGAGCCTGCAGGGATGCGCGGTGGCGCTGATCGTTCTCGCGATCCTGATCCGCTGGATCGTGAGACGGAACCTGCGCTTCTTTCACGAACTGAGCGGTCGCATCAGCCGGGTCAGCGTCGAGGAGGGAAGCGAGGAATCGATCATCCTCGCCGACGCCCCCCGCGAAGTTGCGCCGATGATGAACCGGTTGAACGAACTGATGGTGCGCATGAACCGCGCTCTCAGGAACGAGCGCCGGTTCACCGCCGACGCCGCGCATGAACTGCGCACGCCGCTCGCGGGTCTTCGCAACCGCATCGAACTGGCTCTCTCGCGGCCCCGCAGCAACGAGGAATACGAGGACGCGCTGGTCGAACTGCTCGACATCGAGGATTGGCTCGAGCGACTTGTGCAGAGTCTCCTGTTGCTGGCCCGACTGGAGGCCGGCACTCAGCGCATCGACTACGAACCCTTGCCGGTGCCGGACCTGATCCGCAGGTCCTGGAAGCCCTACTTCGAGCGGGCCGAGGAAAGTGATTTCGAGGTGGAACTGATCTGTGACCCGGTGTTCGAGCCGCCCCGTCCGCTTCCCATCGAGTTGCTGGAGATCGTCTGCCGGAACCTGTTCGACAACGCACTTTCCTACACCGAGGCGGGAGGCGCCATTCGGGTGACGGTGAGCGAGACGCAGCCCGATCTCTGTATCGAGGTTTGGAACGGGCCGGTAACGCCCGATTCGATCATGCCGATCGAGGAGGTCTTTCAGCCCTTCGCCCGGGGAGCCCAGGCCCGCACGGCGGGCGAGCGTCACTCCGGGATCGGGCTGGCCCTGGTCCGACGCATCGTTCGTTCACTCGACGGCGAGATCGAAGCGTCCCGCCCGGAGGAGGAGACGTTTCTCATGCGTGTCCACATTCCCATCGCCTACGAACGGGAGATTGCCGACGAGGACCCGGAGACGGATCAGACCGAGGACTCGCGGGTCGAGTCGGCCGGTGTTTCCTGATCGCGTTCCCGTTGCGGCATGATGGCGCAGGCGCCCTGGCAGCCGAAGATCCTGCTGAAGAAGAGTCGGTTCCGGCTCACGAACTGGTAGAACTTCTCCGCGATCCAGATGACCCCGGGCAGCCAGAGAAAGAGCGCCACCGGAACCAGTAGGGGCATGCGCAGGCCGAGGAAGCGGATGGCCCGGGCGCCGCGGTGAATGGTGCCGTCCGGAGTGACGCAGTGGATCGCCTCCATCAGATCCTCGCGGGAAAGGCCCGGGGCGATGCGGGAGGCGCGTTCGCTGGCGATGGGGACGAAGCGCACGCGGTCGAGCCAGTCGAGCCAGGTCAGCGTCTTCATCTGGAAGGTGCACAGCGGACAGTCGCTGTCGAAGAGGACGATGTGGTGGGATTTCTGGTCGGGAGTGTCGGGCACGTTCGCACCATCGATGCGATGCGCCGGCGGGTCAAAGCCGCAGACACGCGTTCACCGAAAGTGGTGGAACGCGATTTTTCCAGAAAACGCTGGCCTTTTCGGCAAGTTCCTAGAGGATGTAAAGTAACTACTTTTCCGTCCCTGCTGGGCATTGGTCGTTTGTTGGAAGTTTTTTCTCCTCTTGGTTGAGTTCTCCGGCTGAAGCGCAATGGCCGGTGGAAATGTCTGCGGAAAAGCCACGGAGAATAACAGTAGAATGAAGCTATATATCGGAAACCTGTCCTACGACCTCAGTGAAGCGGAGCTTCGCGAAGCTCTCACCGAATTCGAGCCCATCGTCGATGTGTTCATGCCCATGGATCGCGAAACCGGAAAACCTCGCGGTTTCGCCTTCGTCACCTTCGCCGATCGCGCCACGGGCGAAGCCGCCATCGAAGCCATGGATGGAAAAGAACTGGGCGGACGAAACCTCCGCGTCAACGAGGCCGAAGATCGCCGTCGCGCGCCTTCGCGCCCCGAACCACTGGAAGACCCCATGGAACTCCCGGTGGAGAAAGTCGACGATCGGCCCACCACTTCCTCCGGGGAAAAGGTGCGCTACAAGGGCATCTGAGGAGGAGGGACGGAGCGCCGGAGCGTGACGACACGTTCGCTCCGGTCAGTGGGGAGACAATCCCCGCGAGACTCCGGGGCGAATCCCTTCGGTCCGGGCGCTCTCTCCTGATCACTTCTGGTCGCGATTCCGTTCTGCCATCCACTGGCGGAAATCGAAGCCGCTCTCGGTGTCCGATCCCTCGTCGGCGGGATCGGCGACCACCATGTCCCAGCGGTCCATGCATCCGGAACAGCGATAGGCGACGAAGTCACCGACCTCCCATCCCTCTTCCGGAGGTGGCGTCAGTCGATGGGCCGACTGACCGCAGTCGATGCAGGTGATGACGTCGGGGACTTCCATGATCGTCGGGAACCGCGGGTTCGCGTCGCTTCTACTTCGCCTTCCGGTCTTCCGGTTTGCGTCGTGATTTCACCGTGAAGACGAAGGGCAGCCCCTCCATCGGGAATTGATCGCGGATCTGGGCTTCGAGGAAACGCTCGTAGGTCCGGGTCAGCAGGTTGGCGTAGTTCACGAAGAGCAGGTATTCCGGGACCGGGACGACTCGCTCCCGGTCCTCGCGCTTCTGGGTCGCGTAGAGGAGCTTGAGGCGCTTGCCGCCCTTCATCGGGGGAGGATTTCGCTCGATGGCTTCCCGCAGCAGGCGATTGAGCACTCCGGTCGGCACCGGCGACTGGGCGCCGCGGCGCACCTTGTCGATGCTTTTGAAGATCTTCCCGAGGTGTTGGCGGTCCTTGGCGGAAACCGCGACGCGCGGAGCGTAGGGGAGAAAGAAGAGATCGTCCCCGGTCTCCTCGCGGAACTGCTCGATGCGGTCGTGGTAGCGGGCCTCGGGATGGTAGAGGTCGAACTTGTTGAGTAGGATGAGGCAGGGCTTGTTGGCGTCGAGCACCGTCCGGGCGATGCGCCGGTCGCCGGAAACCACGCCGGTGGCGGCATCGATCACCAGCAGGCAGACATCGGCGCGCCGGATGCTGCGCTCGGTCCGCATGGCGCTGAAGACCTCGACCGAAGTGTCCATCTGCTGCCGCCTTCGCAGTCCGGCGGTATCGATGAGGACATAGTCCCGCCCGTTGCGGGAGTAGGGGATATCGACCGCGTCGCGCGTGGTGCCGGCGACATCGCTGACGATGGTGCGCTCGTCCTTGAGGATGGCGTTGACCAGCGACGACTTTCCCACGTTGGGACGTCCGACGATCGCGATGCGACAGGGTGGCTTTTCGTCGGCCAGTTCCTCGGGGCTTTTCCTCCCCTCTTTGCCGACCGGGCCTCCGAACGCGGCCAATTCCTGGTTCAGGCGTCTCTCGAGAAGGTCGAAATTTCTTCCGTGGGCGGCGCTCAGGGGAACCGGAGCCCCGAATCCGAAGGTGGAAAACTCGGCGGCGTGAGGGTCGGAGCGGGGGGTGTCGATCTTGTTGGCGATCAGGATGACCTTGCGGCCGCTTTTCTGGAGCACTTGGCAGAGTTCCAGGTCGATGGTGGTGATGCCTTCCCGGGCATCGACCGCGAAGAGGATGACGTCGGCCGTCTCGATGGCGATGTCGGCTTCGGCCCTGACCTGGGCGGCGAAGCCGTCGTCAAGCGTGGCACCGATCCCACCGGTGTCCGTCAATTCGTAGGCGTAGAGCCCGGGTCGACGGCACTCCGAGGCAATGCGATCCCGAGTCACCCCCGGCTGGTCATGGACAATGGCGATCGGTCGGCCGACGAGGCGATTGAAAATGGCCGACTTGCCCACGTTGGGGCGACCCACGATGGCGACGCGGGGGAGGGAGGCTACGGCAGCGGTGGGACTGGAATCGGGATCGGCCATGAGACGGGAAGAAAAGTTCGGGAGTCTAGATGCGATTCGCGAACCGATCATCCAATTTCCCCGTGCCTCCTCCGATCGATCTCACGTCGTCCGAGGCCCGAAATCGATCGAGGAAGATAAATGGGGGCATTTTCCGCTTCGATGATGGAAGCGAAAACTACTTCGAGGCGGGCGGAGCTGCCTCTTTGGGCGAGACCGTGGTCGGTCGGCCTTTTTCCGGGATCACTTCCCCGGTGCCATCCCGATCGAATCTGATTTCCATCATGCTCCCATTGGGGTGGGTGAGATCGATTCTGCTTCCCTTCCGAGTCCATTCCCATTTTCCCTTCAGGCTGCCCCAGCGCGAATGCATTGCGGTTCCATCGGGCAGGAGTTGAAGGGTTCCTCCCGATCCCCCCGGCCCCCAATTCCAGACCACTGGAAACGCTTCATCACCGCCTTCCTCGTCCTCAGCCTCCCGCCTCTCGCCCATCGCTCCGACAGTTCCGCCCTCCAACTCCTTGAGCTGGCGATCGACTGCCTTGACGAGATCGAGATCACCTCGCTTGATCGCACTGACTCTCACCTCTTCGAGTTTCTCACTCAGCAAAGCGTTCGCTTCTTTCTGATACTGGGAAACAGTGATATCCCAGCCTTCAACGACACGGGAAAGCTCTCCGCGCATCTTGGCGAGACTTTCTTTCGGAACGGAAAGCGTATTGTTTTCCTCGAGTTGGTTCTTGAGTTCGAGCGCGGCGAGAGCGTCGTCCAATTTGTTCTCCACGGCCCAAGACGCTCGAAATTTTTCAAGGCCCGCGACGTATTTTTCCTTCAGTTCCCCGATCTGCCGCTCCAGCGATCGATCCCTCTCCTCCACCAAGGCGGCTACGGCGAGTGGAACTTCATCCTCCTGAGCAATCAACGCATCGCCACCAGATGGCACGAAGAGCGAGATGACCACGGAAGCGATCCAGGTCCTGGGCAACGAGTGAAAGGATGGATCCATGAAATCGATACTGCGATACCACGAGGCTTCCCAAGGTAAGTAAGTGAGTTTGTCCATGTAAAGCCTTTTGTGCTTTGTTCAGTGGTGATGGGGGCGGGCCGCGGAGAGTTCCAGGCTTCGCCTCCGATCTGTGGTCACTTCTCACCCCTTCAAGTTCGGAGACGCCGGCGGATGGGTATGGCCGCTTTCCTTCAGCTGCCGGATGCCTTCGAGGATGTACTGGAGACCCGAGATGAAGGTGAAGGCGGCGGCGGAGAAGATCAGGATGTCGAGCCCCAGGGGGCGTTCGTTCTTCGACCAGAAGTCCAGCAGCACCCAGACGACACAACTGAGTTGGAGAAAAGTGCAGACCTTGCTCGTCCACAGCGGTCCCATTCGCACCTTGCCGGCGACGTGCTTGATGATGAGCACTCCGACCACGATGATCACGTCGCGGGCGATGACCAGGGCCGCGAACCAGATCGGGAGGCCGACATGCCACTGGGTCACGCTGAGAATGATGACGCCGGAGAGCAGCAGCAGCTTGTCGGCCACCGGGTCGAGCGCCTGGCCGAAAGGGGTCTGCTGGTTGAAATTGCGGGCGATGTAGCCGTCGATGGCGTCGCTGAGCGAGGCGAGCGCGTAAACCGCCAGAGCGGCGATGCGATAGCCGACCACTTCCGCGCCCTCGGCAATGCTTTTCGAGTAGTAGGCCGCCAGGGTGATGAACACCGGAATCAGGAGCAGGCGGACGACGGTGATCTTGTTGGCGGTGGTCACAGTGCGAATGCGGACCGGTTCACACGCCCGCGCACAATCCGTAACATGTCGGGTGGCGAAAGCAACGGGTCAGGCGTAACGGTGTGCCGTCATGGCAGAGAAACCACAACCCGGCGATACCGCCCCCGCGTTCCAGGCCGCCGTTGCCGGCGGAGACTACGAAGATGGCGACACCCTTTCCCTAATAGACCTGAAGGGACGGAAGGTCGTGCTCTATTTCTATCCCAAGGACGATACCCCCGGCTGCACCAAGCAGGCCTGCGGGCTCCGCGATGCCTGGGGAGAAATCGGGAAGAAGGCGGCCATCTTCGGCGTCAGCATCGATCCCGTGAAAAAGCATCGGAAGTTCATCGACAAGTACGAGCTGCCGTTCCCGCTGATCAGCGACGAGGACAAGGCCCTCGTCGAGGCCTACGGCGTCTGGGTCGAGAAATCGATGTACGGAAAGAAATACTGGGGCACCGAGCGCACCACCTTCGTCATCGACGAAAAAGGAAAGGTCGTCGCCGTCTTCCCCAAGGTGAAACCCGCCGAGCACCTCGACAAGCTCCTGGAGATTCTCTAGTCGGTCACGGAAACCACTCCTGACTCGTTACTCTTCACTCCTCACTCGAAGCGAGTGCGCCTCACCGACCTCCAGCAACTCTTCGCCGAGCACGGCATCCGGCCCAACAAGAAGCTGGGCCAGTGCTTCCTCATCGATGACAACATCGCGCGCTGGATCGTCGACCAGGCCGAGATCGGGCCCGACGATGTCGTCGTCGAGGTCGGTCCCGGGGCCGGCGCCCTGACGCGGCATTTGGCGGGACATTGCCGCAAGCTGGTGCTGGTGGAGAAGGACGCCAAGCTGGCGGCTTTGTTGAAAGAGCGCTTCGTCGACCTCGATTCGGTCGAAGTCATTCATGGCGACGCCGTCGAATACGATGTTCGGCCACTTTTTCTCGACGGACCGGTCAAGCTGATCGGCAACCTGCCCTATTCGGTCGGCAACGAAATCCTGCGCAACTTCCTCTCGCCGCCGTCGCCGGTCGAGAGCGCCGTCGTCATGGTGCAGAAGGAAGTGGCCGAACGTCTCTGCGCCAAGCCGAACACCAAGGACTGGGGCATCCTCGGGCTCATGATCCAGGAGCGCTGGGAGCCGGGTTTCCTCAAGACCATCGGACCGCAGCCCTTCTTCCCTCGCCCCGAGATCGATTCCTCGATCGTGAAACTGACCAAGCGGCCCACCGGAAGCGTGTCGACGCATTGTCCGCAGGTCTTCGAATCGATCGTCCGTCGCGGATTCGCCCAGCGCCGGAAGCAACTCCGGAAGAACCTCGGCATCGACGCCGACGCCTGGGCTGCCATCGTGGATGCGCTGGGCGTTTCCTCCTACGTCCGCGCCGAGGAGTTGTCGTTACGCCAGTGGGTGGACCTTTCCAACCTCGCCGAGCCGCATCCCGCGGGCGTCCACGCCCAGTCCGGCGACGAGATTTTCGATGTCGTTGATGAGAACGACCAAGTCATCCGCCAAGAGAAGCGTGCGGTGGTCCACGCCGAGGGCCTGCTCCACCGCGCCGTCCACGTCTTTGTCTTCAATCGAGCCGGCGAACTCTACCTCCAGAAGCGTTCCCTGCTCAAAGACACTCACGGAGGCAAGTGGGGCAGCAGTTGTTCCGGCCACGTCGATGGGGGAGAGACCTACGTGGAATCGGTGGTGAGGGAATTGGAGGAAGAGTTGTTCCTCTGCCCGAAGGAGTCGCCCGAATTCCTCGGTAGGCTTCCGGCCGGACCGGAGACCGACCAGGAATTCGTGGAAATCTACCGGACTACCGGGAAATCGAGCGCCATCCGTTACCACGGCAACGAGATCGAGGCGGGCGGGTTTTTCCCGCTGGAGTTGGTGGATCGTTGGATCGTAGCGAGACCGGACGATTTCACGCCGGGGTTCCGGAGTTGTTTTCTTGAGGCGCGGAGCCTATTGGGTGCGGGAATGACGGATTGAGCAAAGATTCTCCCGTCTTGAAGTTCAGACGAACTGCTGCACTGCCCACCAGTAGGCGGGGATTCCGAAGACGATGTTGAGAGGGAAGGTGATGCCCATGCTCATGGTCAGGAATTTGGCCGGGTTGGCTTCTGGCAGGGTGTCCTTCAGGATCGCCGGCGCGACGATGTAGGACGACGAGGCACAGAGGATGGTCAGCAGGAAGGCGTCGCCGTGGTCAAATCCGAAGAACCGGCACAACAGGATGGCGATGATCGCGTTGGCGACGGCGGCGATCACCGCGAAGGCGAACAGCAGAGGAGGGAAGTGGTCGAGTTCCCGGAACTTCCGGCCCACCACTGTTCCCATGTAGAGGAGGAAGAACACCAGCATGCCGGTGAACATGTCGCCCTCGATGAAGGCCGCCAACGGTGATTCCTCGATGCCGAGGGAGGCTAGGAGGTAGCCGATTCCCATGCTGCCGACCAGCATCAGCAGGGTTCCGTCGGTCAGCGACTCGCGGATGACCAGCCCGGTGGACTTCTTCGACCGCGTGCCCGCTGCCTTCGAGGCCATCTGCGCCATGATCACGGCGATGATGATGGCGGGGGTCTCCATGACGACGAGTGCCACGGTCATGTAGCCCTCGTAGGCGATCCCGGCGGACGTCAGGAAGCCGGCCGCGGTGATGTAGGTGAGCGTGCTGTTCGACCCGTAGGTGGCACCGATGGCGGCGGCGTCGGCGACCCCGAGTTTCCGCTTCAGCAGGAAGTAGGAGTAGGCCGGTACGAAGGCGCTCATGGCGATGATGATGCCGATGATGAGCAATCCGTCACCGAAAAGGCTCGACTCGTGGAGGCTGATGCCTCCCTTGAAGCCGATGGCCATCATCAGGTAGAGGCTGAGAAACTTCACGACCGATTCGGGGATCGCGAGGTTCGATTTGAGGAGGACGGCGACCGCTCCGAGGATGAAGAAGAGAACGCCGGGATTCAGGATGGTCGTGAGAGGTTCCATGGAACTGAGGGGAGATGTTCGAGTGGGAATGAGTGGGTGCGCCGGGACAGATCCCCGGTTCCTGCGTTCATTCCAATTCAAGTTTCGGAAAAGATCGTTCGATAAAAGCGAACGATTGTGCCCGGCGAAGGCCGCGGGACATCCTTTCGCCGGCTCATCGCCGGGCCGATGGACGACCCGACCGATTTTCGAACCGCC
>JAUIGT010000029.1 GCA_030432615.1 Verrucomicrobiia bacterium | reverse complement strand
CATCGGGATCGTCGGAAGAGGCGATGACAACGCCTTCTCCTTCAAATGAGACGGACATGACCCGGTCGAAGTTGCCCTCGGCCTCGTCAAGTTGCGTCAAGTTCACCTCGTGCTGGCCTTTGCGGGTGGCAATGGTCTGCTCGATGATATTTTTCGCGATCGGCGAGGCGGCGGCGCCGCCCGAGTTGCCGTTTTCGACGAACACGCACACGGCCAATTCCGGGTCGTCGTAGGGGGCGAAGGCGATGAACCAGGCGTTGGTCGGCTGGTTGGGAATCCCGGTCTGGGCGGTGCCGGTCTTGCCCGAAATGACGGTGATCTCCGACGAGGCACGGCCGGCGGTGCCCCCGGACTCGTTGACCACCTTCCACATGCCGCGTTTCACGGTCTCGACCTCGTCGGCGGTGAGCCCTTCCTGGGTGAGGTCGTGACGCGGCACCGCGGGTTCCTCCCAGACGACCTCGCCGTCGCGCCGCATCACCTTCTTCACGATGCGTGGCGGGTAGACCTTGCCGCCATTGGCCACGGTGGCGGTGACGCTCGCCATCTGCAGCGGCGTGGCCTCGACGAATCCCTGACCGATCCCGGTCATGGCGGTGTAGGCCTCGGTCCAGACGAGCCCCTGCATCCGCATCCATTCGGGTCCCGGGGAGTTGCCCGGCTGCTCACCGGTGATCTTGATGCCGGTGGTGCGCCCGAGTCCCAGCAGGTCTGACATGGTGAGAATGTTGCGAATGCCGACGTCGTTGGCATAGCGATAGAAGAAGCCGTTGCAGGAATACTTGATGGCGTCGCCCACGTTCGGGCTGCCGTGGGTATAGCCCTTGCCGGCGCACCAGCATTTCATGAACTTCTTCCCGTACTGGGCTCCGCTGCCGCAGGCGAAGCGCCGCTCGAAGGAGTCGGTGAGACCGCCCGCGAGGGCGATGGGGATCTTGTAGGTCGATCCGGGCGCGTTCGGGTTCACCGCCCGATTGAACATGGGGCTGGTCTTGTCCTCGGTGTAGCGTTTCCAGTCGTCGATCCCTACCGAGGGAATGAAGACGTTGGGATTGAAGGACGGGACCGACACCATGGCGAGGACGTCGCCGTTGTTCGGATCGATGACCACGGCGGCGCCACGCCCGATTTTCCGCAACGAATCCTCGGCGATGGCCTGGATGCGGGCGTCGATGGTGAGGTAGACGTCGGCCCCCGGCTTCGGCGGGGTGAAGGACTCCTCCCCGATGAATTTCCCCTTCTCGTCCTTCTTCAGCTCCCGTCGCCCGGGGACGCCCTGGAGGTAGTGATCCATGGTCTTTTCCACCCCGTGGACCCCGTAGTCGTCGCCGACGTAGTAGTCGAACTCCCTCCGTTTCTCCGCCGGCACCTGGTCGATGTCCGGCAGGTTCACGTAGCCGAGCAGGTGGCAGGCCAGCGCGTCGTAGATGTAATGCCGGCGCCCTGTCGCGGTGACGGTCACTCCCGGCAGCCCCAGGTTGTGCTCGGCAAAGGTGGCGAAATCCTCGAAGCTGAGGTCGCGGCGATAGGTGTAGGGAACGACGCCGCCGGTGCTGCGATAATGGACCCGCAGCTGGTTGGCGTTGTAGTCCTCCAGCATGCCGAGATCGGCGAGGCCGGGAAAAACCGTTTTTTCCACGATGGCGACGATGTCGGTTTCCTCCTCCTCGATGGGCTGGCCGCGGCGGTAGCGGGTCCACTTGCGCTTCGGCGGCGCACCGTGGTTCTTCTTGTAGTCCTCCACGATCGCCTTGAGATCGAAGCGCACCTCGAAGTTGGCCACGTTCTCGGCCAGCACGAGACCGTTCCGGTCGCGGATCTCCCCGCGAATTCCGGGAATGCGGACCGACTCGTACTTCATCCCCGGCAACTTGGCCACGTACTCCTTGTGCTCGATGATCTGCACCCGGTAGAGCCGGAAAGTGAGCACACCGAATCCTCCGATGATGAGGAGCGCCAGCAGGTAGAGCCGGAGTCTAAATCGAGTCACCATAACTGTATTTCCGCGTAATGCCCTCCAGGCGAATTCGATATCCGGTCCACTTGGCGAGGCGACTCAGCAGGAGGAGGATCAGCGGAGCCGCCAGCATCGAAAACAGGGACGTCATCAGCATCTGGAACCACATCTCGGTCGACAGGTAGAGCCCGCCACGGTGGAAACTGAGGACGAGGTATTGAATCACCAGACTGAGGAATGTGCAAACCCCGATGAAGAAGACCGGCAGCTCCCAGCGCCCGCGCCGGAACAGCGGTCGGACCCCCTGGATGAGCGAACCCATGAGCCCGAAAAGGAACATCGTGAACCCGAAATCCAGCTCGGCGTGGTTCGATCCCTCGGGATAGACGGGCACGTGATACCGGGCATCCCAGGCAAATCCCGTGGCCGCCGCCAGCAGCAGCATCACCGGGTAGGGCACCGTCACCGCCGCGCAGTAGAAGGTGGTCTGGACCAGCAGCAGGCGGGCGTAGTAGGCCCAGGCGATCGCGGGCACGAATTCCTGCCCCAC
This sequence comes from Verrucomicrobiia bacterium, assembly GCA_030432615.1. GTDB lineage: Bacteria > Verrucomicrobiota > Verrucomicrobiia > Verrucomicrobiales > DEV007 > JAEUHH01. The sequence continues at coordinate 20,547 of JAUIGT010000029.1, read as the reverse complement.
GAAACTGAGCAGCAGCACAACCAGCACCAGGAGAAAATACATCATGGCTCGGTGGCATTCCGCGAAAGGCCGGCATCGGTCGTTTGCGGCGCCGCGCCGGAGGGTTCGGGCAGAATCACGAACACGTTCTTGAGCACGTCGAAATTCACCGCCGCTTCCACCAGCGCCTCGCCGGTGATGGCGCCGGGCTTGAATTCCTTCACCCGCCCCAGCAGAAGATTTTCCGGGAACAGGCCTCCCGCCCCGGACGTGATCACCAGCCGCCCGGGAGGGGCGACGGCATCCTTGGAAAGGTAGCGGAGCTTCAGGTCGGGCATGATGCTCAGGGCACCGCGCTCTCCGGAGAGGATGCCCTGCTCGGTGGTTCCCTCGATCCGGGCCGACACCTGGCAGACTTCGTCGGATAGCAGGATGACGACGGACGAGTCGTTGCCGATCACCTCCGAGACCTTGCCGACCAGTCCCGCCCGCTCGCCCACCGGCACGATCACCGGGCTGTCCGGGGCGATGGCGGCGGAGTGCCCCTTGTCGATGACGAGGGTGTTGTACCAGTTCGACGGCTTGCGGCTGATGACCCGCGCCGGCACCAGCTTGAGCGGCGACCGCTCCACGTAGTTGAGCGCCTGGCGCAGGGCGTTGTTCTCATCGACCAACTCGTCGAGCTTCAGCACCTCGAGGCGCAGGCGGTCGCGCTCGCGCTCCGCGTCCTCGAGTTGGGCGCGCAGTTCCACGCCCGAGAGCGTCTCCTTCCCGAGACCCGAGACCGTTTCCTCCACCCGGTTGGCACCCGAGATCACCGGCCCGAAAACTTCCTGCGCCCCGCGTTGGATCCGCGAAACCGTGCCCTGGCCGAACAGGAACACCCAGACGAGCAGTCCGACGAAGGCTACGAGAACAATGATGTTGATTCGACTCATCCTGAATGGGGCACACGAACGAAGCGAGGGCCTGACCATACCCGCTTTCCGGAGCCGAAGGCAGTCCGGTATCGCGGTCGGAGGTGGTGGCTGAAGTCGCTCAAGATCGCTCAGCTTCGTTGATTCGAAACCTTTTTCAGGAAGGCCAGTTCTTCAAGAACCTTTCCGGTCCCCTCGGCCACGGCACTGAGGGGATCCTCGGACACGTGGACCGGCAGTCCGGTCTCCTCCATCAGCAGCTGATCCAATCCCCGCAGCAGCGCGCCGCCGCCCGCGAGAACGATGCCGCGATCGACGAGGTCGGCCGACAGTTCCGGGGGGCAACGCTCGAGCGTCACCCGCACCGAATCGACGATGGTGTTGAGCGGATCGAGCATGGCCTCGCGGACTTCCGAGGACGTCACCGTCACCGTCTTCGGCAGCCCGGCCACCAGGTCGCGCCCTTTCACCTCGACCGAGGTCTCCTTGCCCTGCGGATAGGCCGAGCCCATGCGGATCTTGATTTCCTCGGCGGTGCGCTCGCCGATCATGAGGTTGTAAGCCCGCTTCATGTACTGGGCGATCGCCTCATCGAGTTCGTCGCCGGCGACCCGGACGCTGCGGCTGTAGACGATGCCGGAAAGCGAGATGATCGCCACCTCCGTGGTACCCCCGCCGATATCGACGATCATGTTGGCGGCGGCTTCCTGGACCGGCAAACCCACCCCGATGGCGGCGGCCATGGGCTCCTCGATCAGGTGCACCTCACTGGCGCCGGCGTTGATGCCGCTCTCGATCACGGCCCTTTTCTCCACTCCGGTGATCCCGGAAGGCACCGCGATGACCACCCGCGGTCGCCCCATGCGTTTGCGGCTGAGCACCTTGCGCATGAAATGCTTCAGCATCGCCTCGGTCACCTCGAAATCGGCGATGACGCCGTCCTTGAGCGGGCGAATGGCCACGATATTGCCCGGGGTTCGCCCCAGCATCCGCTTGGCATCGTCCCCCACCGCCATCACCTGGTTGGTGCCCGCTTTCACCGCGACCACCGAAGGCTCCCGCAGCACGATGCCGTGGCCCTTGACGTTGACGAGGGTATTGGCCGTGCCCAGATCGATGCCGATATCGGTCGAGAGAAGCCCGAAGAGTCGTCGAAACATAAAACTGGTCTCAATTGGAGATGAATCACCCGGATGGCTATCCACGAACGACGGAATCCGGAACCCCGGCCTTCCGTTCAAGGGAACGAAAGAACGAGCCGGATTCTTTCCGCCGCATTTCCGAAACCCGGAAAACGGTCAATGTCGTTCGTTTGATTTCGCCTGTAAAGCGCCGGATTCCTCCCCTGCCCTGCTCGGCCGACTCTTTCTGCTCCATGGATGAAATCGATTCCGGTCGTTCCTGACCAGACATTTTTTTTTGTCCGGATTCGGAAATTCGGAAAAAGCCGTCACGCTCCCCTTGCCGGCCATGGGAAACGCCGGCAGTTTTTGCGCGTCTCCATGTCCACTCCCCGACAACCGCTTCCGGCCTCCGACGAAGAGGTCCACTACGTCTGCCAGCGTTGTGGCAACTGCTGCCGCTGGCCCGGCGAGGTGCCCGTCAGTGACGAGGAAATCCGGCAGATCGCGCTCTTTCTCGGGATGCCCGAGACCGCCTTCATCGAGCAATACACCGACGTGCGACGAAACCGCGCCGGCCTGACCCTGATCGAAAAACCAGACGGCGCCTGCATTTTTCTCGAGGGAAACCGCTGTACCATCAACCCGGTGAAACCCGATCAATGCCGGGGATTTCCCAATACGTGGAATTTCGCCGGCTGGCGGGACCTTTGCGAAGCCATCCCGGTGCCGAAGTCGCAAGCTCCCGAGAGCTGAACCGTTCCAACCGGTCGAAACGATTCGATCAGGCTTTCGCCCGCTGGTATTCCCACTCCTGCTGCATCTCGCGCAGGGTGCGTTTCAGCGACAGCTTCCGGGCGCGGCTCATGCGATCGATGAACAGCTTGCCGAAGAGGTGATCGACCTCGTGCTGGATCGCCCGCGCCAGCAGGCCGTCGGTCTCGATTTCCAGCACCTCGCCGTCCAGCGTCTCCAGCCGGGCGCGAATCTCGGCCGGCCGGGTGATGTCGCCCCGCAGATCGGGAAAGGAAAGGCAGCCCTCGGTGTCGGTCTCCTTGAATTTTCCGCCCTCGACTTCCGGGTTGATGAAGACCAGTGGGCTGATGTCCTCGATCGCGGCCTCCTCGCCGTTCACCCGGAGAAAACTGATGCACTCGGGATCGTGGGAAACATCCACCACCGCGAGCTGGATGGCCTCGCCCACCTGCTGGGCCGCCAACCCGACGCCGTGGGCGTGGACCATGGTCTCCAGCATATCGTCCGCCAACTGCCGGATCTCGGGCGTGACGGTTTCCACCCGCACGCCCTTCTGGCGCAGCACGGGATCCCCGTAGAGAACGATTTCACGTATCATGCCGCGGGCAGTAAACCACAGATCACGCCCTTCGCCACGGAGTTTCCGCGGACAGGGTTCGGCCTGCAATTCAACCCTGTCGAATGACGGCTCCCAACACACCGAACCAGATTCACTGCCCGCCGGACTGGAGCAGGATTCGCAGCGGGATCTCGTCGATCTTGACCTCGGCCTTGCTGGCGGCGTCCCAGATCTTCACCAACAGACCGATCGACACTTCCTGGTCCGCTTTCAGCTCCAGCTTGCCGTCGGGATTGGCGAGCTTGAACTGGCGGAGGGCTTCCGGGAGCGACTCCACGGAGATTTCCCGGTCGCCGAGGGCGATCCGCTCATCCTTGGTCAGGACCAGCGCCACCCGCTGCGTCCTCTCCGCGCTGGCCTCCATCTCGCTGGACTGGGGCAGGGTCACGTTCACCAGCGACTCCCGCTTCTTGAAGGTCGTCGTCGCGATGAAGAAGATCAGCAGGATGGCCAGAATGTCGATCAACGAGATGATCGGCACCGTCGGGCTGCTGCGCTTGCGGGTGTAGAATTTCACGGCGATTGCGGTCGCGGCTCCGGAGGGCGTCAGGCCCGCTCGTCCCCTCCCCCCTCGAACGAACCGAGCACGATCTCGTCATCCAGCGCGGGCGGCACCTGGGGATCGGCGGCGACGGGGAGATCGCGGGCGACAGGTTCGCTCTCCGCCTCCTCCCGCCGATAGAGCGCGGCGCCGCCGTTGCGGTGGAAAGCGTTGAGAAGATGGCCGATGAGAATCTCCATCCGCGCCGCCAGAGCCTCGATCCGTTTCTGGAGGAAACTGTGCACGATGACGGTGGGCACGGCCACGGCGAGGCCGCCGATGGTGGTGTTGAGGGCCTTGGCGATGCCCGCGGCGATGATGGAAGGATCGGTCACGTCGTTGGCTTCCCCCAGGCTGGCGAACACCGACACCAGGCCGCTGACCGTTCCCAGCAGGCCGAGCAGCGGCGCGATGGTGATGACCACCTCCAGCGCCGACAGGCCGGTCTGGAGCCGAACGACCTCCTCGCGGGCGGTGGCCTCGACGGCATCCTGGGCCTCCTCCCGGGAGGCGTGCTCGGGCAGCATGGCCACGCAGCCGATGCGCCCCACGGGCGAGTCGCTCTCGTCGAGTTGGCGGAAAAGATCCGCCGCTTTTCCCTGGCGAAAGGTCCGCTCGGCGCGCTCGATCTGCTCCACCAGGGCCGGGGGGAGGATCGCCCGCCAACGCAGCGACAGGAGCCGGTGGATGGAAACCGCCAGCGCGATGAAGGAACACACCGCGATGAACCCCATGAAGATGCCGCCGGAGAGCAGGAAGCCCCAGATCTTCTGGTTCACCGAGGCATCGATTTCCATCGCCAGCAGGAAGCCCGGCGGCGGGCCGGCGACGAATTGGGCAAGGTGATAGGTCAAGGCGTCTCCCATGGTCTCCCTTCCGATACCCCGCGGTGCGGGATCAGTAAACGATCACGTCGTAATTGATTTCCAGTCCCGACGACCCCAGCATCGCCGCGACGTCTTCGGGCATGGCGGGGATGTCGGCGTCGAGAACGGCGCGCAGGGTGAATTCGGCCATCACCGCGTTGGCGTCGTTCTTCATGAGCTTCAGGTTCCGCGGCGTGCCGTTCTTGTCGACCCGGAATTTCACTTTGAGGGTGCCGTAGGTGACGAAATCGAGATTCCGCTCGCGGTAGCGATGCCACTGCCGCTCCACCGCCTGGGTGACCGCCTTCTTGTATTTCCCCAAGGCCGAGGCCTCGACATCGAAGGCCGGGGTGTTGCCGACCTGGGCCGCTCCGCCCTCCATTTCACGGGCCCGGGTATGGGGATTGAAGGAGGGATCGGTCGAGGGCGGCTGCTGGGTCGGAGGAATGTCGGGACTGGGCGCCTGGGCCGGGGATGGCTGCGCCGTGGGAGACGTGGGACTGGCGGCGGTCTCCTTCGGCGCCGGCCGGAGGGGTCGGGCCACCGGCATGGCCGAGGCGGCCTCGGGCGTGTCCGGAGCGGCGGCTTCGGCGAAATCCTCGGTCCGCTTGACCGCCTCCGCCTCGCGATCCTTTTCCGCGACGTCCTCCGGAGGCATGGCCGGTGCGGCCGGGAAAGGCGTCTCGAAGCTCTCTTCCCGCTGCGCCATGAGCGGCGTCTCCGTCAACTCGGTGGCGTCCGGCTGACGCTCCGCCTCGGCGACCCGATCGGGCGGGGTATCAGCTTCGGCGGGATTCTCCGGATCGATTTCGGGAGCTTCCCGGGGCGTTTCCGACGGATCGGCCTCGGACTCCAGCTTTTCCTCGGTCTCCGTCTCGGAGGGATCACGGAGCGGGGTCGGTTTCGCGGCGGCCATGGCCTGGCTCTGCGCCTGGGACGGCGTCGCCTGGACCGCCGGGGAAGCCGCCGCGGTCGGAGAGGGCGCGCTGGCCGCGGAGGTGTCGAGAAATTCCCCGTCCACGTACTCGCGGTCCCGGATCTCCAGGAACGGCAGGTCGTTTCTCCCATCGACCGACGGACGATTGGCCGCGTCGGGCTGTCGGGGGGCGCGATTGCTCGTCGCCAGCGTATTGCGATCGGAATGGAAGGGCGCGTCTTCCGGCGCCACCTCCGATTCCTGGTCGGCATCCGTGCGCATGTAGCGCTGGGTCATTTCCCGGGGTGTGAGTTGCTCCACCTGTTCCATGATGTCGGAAAGCAGGATGGTGATCTCCTCCGGAGGCGCGGGAACCGGGACCGCGGCATCCCCCCGCGTCGGCGCCATGAGGCTGGCGATGGTGAACAGCACCGCCAACAGAAAGAAGAGCAGCAGGTGACCGATCACCGCTCCCAGCACCGAGATGAGGATTTTCTGATTGTCCGACATTGTCCGGACCCGACCGAGAAATTGAGACGCCTGACCGGAGAAATCCGGTTCCGAAATTAAAACGTCTTTCGCGCGAAATGAAAGAGGTATTGCTGGGCATAGCCGGCGTTGGGACCGAAATGGCGTTCCGCCCAGGCCTGCAGTTCCACCGGCTTGAGGCGGCGGCGCTTCCTGGGGCCGAAGTAGCGCTCGCGAAGGATGCGATCCATCCACACGTCGATGGGAAACGCGCCGTAGCGGCCGCAACCGAAGAGCAGAACGCAGTTGGCGATCTTTTCCCCGACCCCGTGGAAGCGGAGCAGGAAGGCGCGCGCCTCGGCGTCGTCGAGCGCCTCCAGCTCGCCGAGATCGGCCTCGCCGGAGGCGATGGCCTCCGCGGTTCGATGCAGGCCCACGGCCCGGTAGCCCAGCCCGCACTCGCGGAGCGCCTCTTCCCCGGCCGCGGCAATGGCGGCGGGCGACGGGTAGGTCCAGACCTCGCAACCGGCGATCTCCCGGCGCTCGCCGAATCGCCGGCGCAGGGTCAGCGAAATCTGGCGAATGTGGGCGACCTGCTTCAGCGACGAGGTGATGAAGGTCGCCAGGCACTCCCATACCGGCTGGCGGACCAGGCGCAGCCCCGGGCAGTAGGCGATGGCCTCGGCGAGCACGGCATCGTCGGCGGGAAAGGTGGCATGGAGCGACGCGACCGGCTCGGCGATGCCGAGGTAGGCGGCCACGGCGTCGGCCCCGACGCCGAGAAAACGGATCGCCCGGGGCGCCGGCTGGCCGATCCAGACCGGACGATCGCCGAGGCAGCCGACGAAACCCGCCACGCCCTCCACCTCGTGGGATTGCCAGTGGAAAACCTGGCCGGAATCCAGGGTCTGCGCGAGGTCGAACGGCCCGCCGGTGGCGATCTCGGTCACGGGAAGAAGGAGGGCGGGTCGGAAGCCGATCCGCTTTTCAGCGGATGAAGTAACTGAGACTTTCCAGCTCGATGGCCAGGTCCACGTTGTTCACGTAGACGTTTTCCGGCACATCCAGCACCGTGGGCGAGAAATTGAGGATCGCCTGCACACCGGCGCGCACCAGCTGGTTGGCCACCGTCTGCGCCTCGGTCGCGGGCACCGCGAGGATGGCCATTTTCACGGCGTGGGAAGCGATGTAGTCCTCCATTTCCTCGGCGGGATGAAGCGGCACCCCGGTGCCCTTGACGCGGTCCTTGATCGGGTAGCGGTCGAAGGAGGCGATGACTTCGAACCCCTCCTTGCGGAAGCCGCTGTAGCGAAGCAGCGCCGACCCGAGATTCCCCACCCCGACGAGAATGACCGGCTGGAGCCGGGTCGATCCCAGGGCCGCGGTGATGGCCTCCGCGAGGGTCTCCACATTGTAGCCCAGCCCCCGCGTGCCGAACTGCCCCACGTAGCCGAGGTCCTTCCGCAACTGGGTCGGCTTGACCCCGGCGGCCTTGGCGAGCGCCTCCGAGGAAACCGTCTCGACATCGTTCTCGCGAAGCCGCTGCAGGCACCGCTGGTAAACGGACAGGCGGTAGACCGCTTTTCGGGGGAGTTCTATTTTCTGCACTTGTGAAAATTCGCAAAGAAATTTCACAAGTCAACCGCAGAGCTGTGCACTGGTTGCAGTCTCTGCGAAAATTGCAAGTGACGAGAACTCCGATCTCGGCGAGTCACGACCAAAGGAGCCGCCTTGCCAAAAGCCCTCCCGCCTTTCACGGGAGGGCCGGAATCATGAAATTCCCGCAGTCACGCCGCGGCGCGACCGGACGGCTCGCTCAGCTGTCCTGGTAGGACTTTTCCACCCGCTCGGCCACGTCGCGATAGCCATAGTCGGCGGCGTAGATCTGCTTGAGGGCCTCGAGGGACCTTTCCTTGTCCTCCATTTCCTCGTAGAGCAACCCGAGGTTGTAGAGGAGTTCCTTCTTGGTTTCGTCCATGCTCGGGATTTCCTTCACCGCTTCCTCGAACTGCTGGGCGGCGAGGTCGCGCATCTTGAGCTTGGCGTAGCACTGACCCAGCATGTTCATCACCTTGATACGCAGGTTGGGGCTTCGCTTCGCCTGCTGGAGGTGCTGGATGGCCTCGCGGTAATCCTCCACCTCGAAAAGCCGGCGGCCGAGTTCGAAGCGCAACTGCATGTCGGTGGGATTGCGTTCCACCCGCTTGCGGGCCTCTTCGATCATGCCGGAGGACATGTCCTTCTTCATCTCGGCGAGCTTGGCCTTCTGCTCGCCCACCTCGGGATGGTCGGGATTCTCCGCGATCCATTGCTCGAGTTGCTTGATGTAGTCGTTCTGCACCCGCTCGCGCAACTCCCCGCATTTTTTCTCCAGGGACGGATCCTTGGAGCTGAGAGAGTAGGCCCACTCGTAGTACTGGAGCGCGCTGCCGAAGTCCTCCAACTGCTCGTAGCAGTCGGCCAGGTTCTTGACCACGTTGAGGTTGTTCTGATCCTTGTTGTATTCCTCGATGAGGGTGCCGAGGTGCTCCTGCAGCATTTCCTTGGTGCTGCCGGCGCGATTGGACTGCTCCATCTTCTTGGCCTCGTCCTTGTTGGCCAGGAGGTCCTGGAAGCTGCCACCGTCCCACTTCTGGGAGGTCATGGACTGGCGCGCGGTGGCGTCCTTCTCCATCTTGATGGCGACGAGGTCGGCGGGGTCCTTCTTGCGGATCTTCTCGTAGACCTCGGCGGCCTTGTCGTATTCGCCCTGGTTGTAGTAGAACTCGCCGAGCTGGTGCCAGTACTTGGTGTTGTCCGGATGCCCGTCGGTGAGGGTCTCCAGCGCGAAACCGGCCGTCAGCGGCATCTCCTGGGCCATGGCGGCGTCGAAGAGGATCTGGTTGCCCTGCGGATTGAACGGGTCGGAGGCGAGAACGTCCTTTTCCACCGCGACCATGGCTTCGGCGGGATTCTTCTTCACTTCCCGCTGCAGGCTCATCGCCTTCATCGATTCCGTGCCCAGGCCTTTCTTGTCGCCTCGCTGCTTCACCGCCGCCATCCGGAGCTGCCGGCGGCAATCGAGAAAGCGAGGCTCCTGCTTGAGCACCGCCTGGAAGAGGCTGATCACGTAGCCCCAGTTGCGCAGTTCCATGGCGCTGACGCCCCGGAGATAGAGCGCTTTCAGCTTCGGATCCAGATCTGCTTCCGTCACCAGATCCGAGACTTTTTCACCGTTTCCTTCAGACATATTCCGTTTCCTGTTTCTCGTTAAAAGATTCACGCCAACGCGCGGAACGGGCGTCGGCCGATTCCGCGTTCGAGGGTGCGAGGGGGATCGCCACCTTATCGCGATGGCGGGCTTGTCGTCTAGCGAATGTTCCCCGTCACGGCAACGAAAAAAACCAACCACTCGCCAATCACGACCGATCCAGCTCGAATCCCCAAGGCAACAGGCGGTCGATATCGACCACCTCGCCCAGCACTTCGTCGCGGCCGTCATCGAGCACGATCAGGGTATTTCCGTCGGCGAATTCCCGCATTACCTGCCGACAGACGCCGCAGGGAGAACGCGCCGCCGTGGGACCATCGAGCGAATCCAGGGTGGTGAGGAAAAGCATTCCGATCCGGCGCAGCCCGGCCGCGGCCGCCGCGAAGATCGCGTTTCGTTCGGCGCACACGGTGGCTCCATAGCTGGCGTTCTCGACGTTGCAGCCGGTGAACACGCGCGACTCGGGGTCATCCGCCATCACCACCGCCGCCCCGACCCGGAAACGGGAGTAAGGGGCGTAGGCCTTTTCCGCCGCCCCGCGAGCCAACCCTCTCAGGTCCGCGACCAAAGAGGGTTGAATGACAACCCGCTTTTCCTCCAAGCGCATCCCGGGAACGAGGAGCCGGCCCGACGGGCTCTCCACAGTGGATTCCGGAAACGCCGCCGCGGGCAGGGTCAGGAAAACGGAATCGGACGCGTCGCTCATGTCCCGATGGTGGCCGGGCCGCGCCTCTTTTTCAAGGCTCGTCGTCGACGCGGAAAGATCCTTCTCTTCCGGACCGACACCGGATTCAAGGCTGCGCTTTCGGCGCCAGCTTGAAACAGATCGCCTCGCGGTCGTTGCGCACCAGCAGGTAGCGTCCGGCCAGGGTCGGCGGATTCCAGGTCATGGAATCGAGCGCCTCGTGCCGGGCGACTTCCTGGAAACCCTCGGGGGTGGCCTCGACCACGGCGAGGTATCCGTCCTCCGCCTGGATCAACAGGCGGTCGCCGACCAGGAGATTCTGGCCGAAGCCGTATTTCCCCTCCTTCCACACCCGGGAACCGTCGGCGAGATCCACGCAGGCGAGCCGTCCCTCGTCGAGACCGTAGGCGTAGCCTTCGCGCACCACCGCGGTGCTGAACTTGGTCTTGAGCCGGGTCGATTTCCAGATCTCGGCCACCGACCACGCCCCGTTCTCCGACGGCTTCACCTCCAGCAGGTAACTGCCCGCCCCGTAGCTGGCGGTGACGAGCACCCGGTCCGGACCGACTTTCACCGGCTGCGCCACCTTGGGGTACTTTCCTTCCCATTTCTTCAACCAAAGTTCCTCGCCGGTGGCCGGATCGTGACTGGTGACGTCGCCGGAATTGACGCTCACCAACTGGCGCCGGCCGCCGAGTTCGAGGATCCGCGGCGAGCTGTAGCTGGCGCCGTTGCCGTCGTACTGCCACACCGGCTCCCCCGTCTCGGCGAGGTAGGCGAGCAGGGTCGGCGCACTGCGCTCGGGACCGCTGACGACCACCAGACCCTCGGGTTCGATGACCAGGGGCGAGGTGCTTTTTCCCCACTCGGGCAGCGATTTGCCGATCTCGTCGAACACGTCGCGCTGCCAGATGGCCTCCCCGGTCTCGAGACTGAGGCAGTTGAGTACCCCGGTCGCACCGTAGGTGAAGACACGATCGCCATGGACGGTCGGCACCGCGCGAGGGCCGTCTCCCGCCATTTCCTTGCCCGGGCCGGCAGCGTTGTAGTAGCGGGCCTCGTCGTGGTGGGTCCAGAGGATCTCCCCGGTGAGCAGGTCGTAGCAGGTGACCAGTTCCTCGTCGCCACGCTGTTCCATGGTCAGGGCCCGGCGGCCGACCACCGAAAAACCGGACCACCCCTGGCCGATGGGACGCCGCCAGAGTTCCTCGGGCGGATGCGCGTTCCAGTCGAGATCGGCAATGACGGTTTCGGGCGGCCAGACGGCGTTCCGCTCGGGGCCGTAGAGTTCGGGAGAATCGACGACGCCCTCGACGGCGCCGGCCTCGATCGGTCGCGGCGCGGCATCCGTTTCCTCCTTCGCCAAGGCCGGCAGGTTTCCCTGGTCGGGTTCCTGCCAACGCCAGACGAAGCGCGGCAGCGAGGCGCCGCTGGTGGAACCGTCGTAGCGCAGCAGCAATTGGAAAGCGATCGCCGCCACCGCGAAGAAGGCGACGATGCCGCCGAAAACCCGGACGCGCCGACCGAACTCGGCCCGGCCGAAAATCAGGTACCAGACCAGCAGCGCGCCGAGCCCGACGAAGGGCAGGCCGAGCACCAGCCAGTAGCGCAGGAAACTCTCCGTGAGAAAACCCCACAGGATGCCCGCCGGCGCGATCGCCAGCGCCGCGATGAGGGCCACGACTCGCAGTTTGTTCCAGTAGTCTCCCATGAGGCTGACGCGATGAATGGCGGCGCAGCTCCCGGCGCCGGATCAATCACCGCCCAGTGACGCACCGAAGCCGGACCGGGCCAAACGGTTTTTCGCGAAAGTCGCCACCGGGCGCCCCGGCTTTCCCGACTGCGGGACTTGACCGGATCGAGCATCCCTCCGAGACTCGCTCTCCCATGAAAAACGCCCGCCTTTTCCTCTTTCTGGTCGCCACCGCTCTCGCGTTTGCCGGCGCCGCTCGCGCCGCCGAGAAGAACGTCATTTTCTTCATCACCGACGACGAGAGCCCCACGCTGGGCTGCTACGGGGATCCGGTCGCGGAGACGCCGGCCATCGACGCCATCGCCGCCGACGGCACCGTCTTTCTCAATGCCTTCGCCACCACCGCCAGTTGCTCCGCCAGCCGCTCGGTGGTGATGAGCGGGCTTCACAACCATGCCAACGGCCAGTACGGGCACCAGCATTCCTATCACAAGTTCGCCAGCTGGCACAACGTGGTCAGCCTGGCGCTCCCGCGGGTGATGGCCAACGCCGGTTACCGCACCGGGCACATCGGCAAGTACCACGTCGCCCCGGAAGAGGTCTACCACTACGAGACTTACCTGAAGGGCAACGGTCGCAACGCGGTCCAGATGGCCGAAAACGCGCGGGAATTCATCACCGCCGATAGTGACCAGCCCTTCTTCCTCTATTTCGCCACCGCCGATCCGCATCGCGGTGGCGGCGAGGACGAAACCTCGGAGCGCGAGCTGAAACCGGACCTCTTCGGCAACAAGCCCAACGACGGCGCCCACGAAGGTGTCGAGGAGGTCTTCTACGATCCCGCGGAAGTGCCGATCCCACCCTTCCTTCCCGACACCCCGGAAACCCGCGAGGAACTGGCCCAGTACTACCAGAGCGTCTCCCGCATCGACCAGGGCGTGGCCCGGTTGGTGGAAATCCTCAAGGAAGCCGACCTCTACGACAAGACCATGATCGTCTTCACCAGCGATCACGGGATGGCTTTCTCCGGCGGCAAGACGACGGTCTACGAGGGCGGGCTCAAGGTGCCTTTCATCGTCCGCAATCCCTACGAGGAGAACCGCGGCGTGAAGCACGAGGCCCTCATCAGCCACATCGACATCACGCCTTCCCTGCTGGACTTTGCCGGCGGACTCGACCACGAAAAGAACCGGCCCGCGAACTGGATCGATCCCAACCAGTACTGGAAGGACAAGCCCTACGCCGCCAAGGAGAATCGCGGACCGCGCAAGGGGCTCGAGGCCTACCACGGCAAGTCCTGGATTCCCATCCTCGGCAAGCCGGACGCGGAGCACTGGGAAACGATTTTCGCCTCCCATACCTTCCACGAGATCCAGATGTACTACCCGATGCGCGTCGTCCGCGACAAGGAATGGAAGCTGATCTGGAACATCGCCCACGGCCTCCCCTATCCCTTCGCCTCGGACCTGTGGGCCGCCAGCAGCTGGCAGGCGCAGTATCGGGATTCCCTCGACGCCCCCTACGGCCAGAAGACGGTCGGGGAATACATTCACCGTCCCGCCTTCGAGCTCTATCACATCGCGGAAGATCCCAACGAAGCCAGGAACCTCGCCGATGACCCGGCCCACGCCGAAGTCCTCCGAAAATACCAGGAGAAGCTCAAGGAGATGCAGAAGGAATACGGCGATCCCTGGATCATGAAGTGGGAGTACGAGTGAGCCCTCGCACTGGACCCGCTCCCGCCCGCCTCATTGCTCGAGGCGGAAATCGATGAAGCCGCGCGAACGATCGACGCGGACGACCCGGACCCGGACCTTGTGACCGACGGCGAGCTGAAACTTGCCGTAGCGGCCCACCAGCCGGTTGCGGGCTGAATCGAAGCGGTAGTGGTCGCCGCCCGGGAGGTCGTCCTTTCGGATCAGTCCCTTGATGAGCAGGTCGGTCAGCTCCACGAAAGCTCCGATGGGCCGGACATCGTAGACCACTCCCTCGAAGGTCCGACCTTCTCCCTCGCCACTGACCCGGACCAGGTACTCGATCAGTTTCATCTGCCGGGTTTCCTGCTCGGCATCGGCGGCGACCCGCTCGGTCTCGGAAATGTGCTTGGCGATTTCCGCGAGGCGTCCCTGGTTCGGGGTCGGGTCGGCGCTTTCCCCCGTCCGGCTGGCGCAGAGGCGGCGCAGCACCCGGTGGATCACCAGGTCGGCGTAGCGCCGGATGGGGCTGGTGAAATGGGTGTAGTTGAGCTTGGCGAGCCCGTAGTGTCCCAGCGGTTCGGCGCTGTAGTGGGCGCGCTTCAGGCTCTTCAGCAGGGCGATTTTCAGGGCGTGTTCCTCCGGTTTTCCACGAATCGCGCGCAGCACCTTCTGCAACTCGGCCCGGATGGTCACATCACCGGTCCGGTAGCCGTAGCCGCCCGCCTGGAAGGAGAATTCCATCAACTTGTCGGGATCGGGATCCTCGTGGACGCGGTAGACCGAGGGCACCTGCGCGTTCTTGGTTTCCCGGGCCACGGCCTCGTTGGCGGCGAGCATGAATTCCTCGATCAGCTGATGGGACTCGTCGTATTCGCTGCGCTTCACATCGATGGCGCGTCCCTTTTCATCGAGCACGGCTCGCACCTCGGGAAAATCGAGGTCGAGCGCCCCGGCCTGGAATCGACGCTCCCGGAGGCGACGCGCCAGTTCCCAGGCTCGCTTCAAGTGATGGCCGAGTGATGCCTCGAGGGGATCGAGATGATCGATCTCGCCGCGGGTCAGGTTCATGCGGGCGATGGCCTCCTCGTAGGTGAACCGGCGGCGGCTCCGGATGACGGCGGAAACGAATCGGGCGGAGGTCTGCCGGGCCTCGGCGTCGAAGCGCATGACCACCGCGTGCGTCAGTCGATCGACCTCCGGCTTCAGGCTGCAGAGCCCGTTGCTGAGCTTTTCCGGCAGCATGGGTATGACCCGGTCCGCAAGGTAGACACTGTTGCCGCGCTTCTTCGCCTCCTTGTCGAGGGCGGAACCCGGCTTCACATAGTGGGAGACGTCGGCGATGTGGACCGCCAGTTCCCAACCGGCGCCCTCGTCGGAATGAAATTCGTGCACGAAGATGGCGTCGTCGAAATCCTTGGCGTCCTCGGGATCGATGGTGAAGACCTCGCGGTCCCGCCAGTCCTCCCGACGCGCGATTTCCTCGGCGTCATCGACCGCGTCCGGCAGCTCCTCGGCCTCCTCCCGCACCGCTTTCGGAAATTCGAGCGGGAGGCCGTATCGGTGGATGACCGCGAGAATGTCCACCCCGGGCGCCCCCGGACGTCCCAGCACCTCCGTCAGCCGCGCCTTCGGTGGGAGATGGGGCGATTCCCAGGCGATCAACTCCCCGATTACCTTGTCGCCGCTCCGGGCGCCGAGCAGGTCCCCTTCGAGATTGAACGTGGAGGGCAGGCTCGGATGATCGGGAAACAGGTGGGCGTAGCGGCCATGCTGTCGGAAGGTGCCCACGATCCGCCGCGCCCCTCGCTCGATGACCTCGATCACTCTTGCTTCCAGCGATTCGTCGTCGTCGGTGATCCGATCGCGCCGCCCCTTGACGTGCCGATGCCATTTCGGTGCCGGTTTCCGGGTCAATTTCACCGCCACCCGGTCGCCGTGCATGGCCGTCGCCGTGAATCGACCGGGCACGAACAGGTCGCCCTCCACCTCGCGCAGTTCGGGGCGCTCGAGCTGGTCGGGATCGGGTCGGAAAAAACCGTGACGCCGCTTGTCGCCCGCCGGGAAGAAGATCGTTCCCGTCAACTTCTCGCCCGGCCCTCCCCCTTTCGGGGCCGGCGCGTAACGGGAACGCTTGCCGCACACCAGTTCGCCGGACTCCTCCATCTGCTTCAGCGCCTGACGAAACGCCGCCCGATCGCGGGAGTCGATCCCCAGTTCTCGCGCCAACTCCGACTTGGTCGAGGGCCGGTAATCCGCTCGATTGACGTGCTGACGCAGAATTTCGGTGAAGGAAGGTGTCACGAAGTCGTTCCTGGCAAAAAGATCTCCCGGGAGTATTCAACGCAAGCAAGCAGCCGCGGTCCACCACTTTTCGGGAAACGAAACCTTGACCGGCATAATGACAATGTGTTTACATCAATCAAGGAACACGGCGCCAGTTTTGTCGATTCTTCGATTTCGATCTTGCTTGCCGGCCTGAAAATTCGTCAACGTCTGCACCCATCATGAATATGCACTCCTCCCCCCGCCTTCAGCGTCCGCTCCGCATCGGCGAAAGCGGTTTCACGCTCATCGAACTGCTGATCGTCATCGTCATCATCGGCATCCTGGCCGGCATCACGATTCCCGCCTCGAAGGGCATCCTGACAAAAGCCAACAAGATGGCCGCCCAGAATGACGCTCTCCAGCTGAAGAACGCCATTGCCGCCTACTTCACCGAATACCGGAAGTATCCGGTGAAGAATCCCGGTCCCGACAACAGCACTCCCAGGCCCAGCGATTCGGAGCTCATGGACATCCTGCTCGCCGCGGACAGCGAGGCGGGACGCGGTGGCCTGAATCCCCGGCAGATTCCCTTCTACACCGGCGCCAAGGCCAAACCGGCCGGCAACGGCAAGTACCGCAAGGGTGTGCGTTCGACCAACAACGGGGGTGGCGAACTCTGGGATCCCTGGGCGGAGTATTACCGCGTGAACATGGACACGGACTACAACAACCGCATTCCCTCACCCAGTTTCGTCGATGATGTTCCCTTCATCGCGCAGGGCGTGATTGTCTGGAGCGCTGGCCCGGACATGAATGACAATGATTCGATCGACAACATCACGACCTGGTGAAAAACGCTCGCTGAGGGAACTCCTCCAGATTTCGTTTCCTTCCACGGGCCGGTGTTCACTCACCGGCCCGTTTTGTTTCCAGGCACCGTTCGATTCGCTTCACGGCTGCTCTTTCATCACCACCAACCTCGCCAGTTTCCGCCGTCCAGACAAGGGGTGAAAGCGGAAGCCCCGCCCGGTTTGACCCCCTGAAACCCGGGTGCTACCTTCGCCCGCCCGTGCCGCCCGCTCCCGGCGGCCTTTTTTCTTTCTTTCTCGACCCTCCTTTCCAAACCGATGAGCCAGGACCAGAGCGCCAGCTACAAGCCCACCCTCAACCTCCCGCAGACGGAGTTCCCCATGCGCGCGGACCTGGTGAAACGCGAACCCGTCCGCCTCAAGCACTGGGAATCCCACGATCTCTACCGGCGCATCGTCGATCGGCGAAAGGCCGCGGGCGGCGAGGATTTCATCCTTCATGACGGCCCGCCCTTCGCGAACGGGGACGTCCACATGGGCACCGCCCTCAACAAGGTGCTCAAGGATCTCGTCATCAAGAGCCGCACCATGGCCGGCTACCACTGCCCCTACATCCCGGGCTGGGACTGCCACGGGCTGCCCATCGAGTTCAAGGTCGTCAAGGAATCGCGCGGTCTCGAACCCGCGGAAATCCGGCGGCGCTCCGAGGCCTTCGCCCGCGAGTACATCGACATCCAGCGCGAGTCCTTCCGCCGTCTCGGTGTCTTCGGGGACTGGGAACATCCCTACCTGACCCTGGCGCCGGAGTACGAGGCCGACATCATCCGCGTCTTCGCCACCTTCGTGGAAAAGGGACTCGTCTACCAGAGCAAGAAACCCGTCCTCTGGAGCTACGGCGCCCAGACCGCGCTGGCCGAGGCCGAGGTCGAGTACGAGGACCGCAAGGATCCCGCCATCTTCGTGAAGTTCCCCATCACCTCCGGCGATCTCGCGGGAAAAAGCTCGCTGGTGATCTGGACCACGACGCCGTGGACGCTTCCCGCGAACCTAGGCATCGCCCTGCATCCGCAGTTCACCTACCTGCAGGGCGAGTTCACCCACGCCGAGGACGGTCGCCGCGAGAATCTCGTCGTGGTCAAGGAACTGCTCGAGGCCTTCACGGAAAAAACCGGGTTCGCCCAGACCGGCGACCTGGCCGAGTTCAAGGGCGAAGCCCTCGTCGGCGCCACCGCCCAGCATCCGTTCCTCGACCGGCAGTCGAAGGTCATTCTCGCCGATTTCGTCACCACCGAGACCGGGACCGGCGCCGTCCACATCGCCCCCGGCCACGGGGCCGACGACTACCGCGCCGGACAGGAAAACGATCTCGGTCTCCTCTCGCCCGTCGATGACGCCGGCAATTTCACCGAGGAAGTCGGGCTCGATTTCCTCGTCGGCAAGCACGTCTTCGACGCCAACGGCCCCATCATCAAGCTGCTGGCCGAGAAGGGCGCCCTCATCGGCAAGGAGAACTACCAGCACAGCTATCCGCACTGCTGGCGCTCGAAGACGCCCATCATCTTCCGCTCGGTGCCCCAGTTCTTCATCCGCATCTACGACCTGCGCCAGACCGCGCTGGAGGAGATCGATCGGGTCCAGTGGCTCCCCCACTGGGGCCGCAACCGCATCTACGGCACCGTGGAAAGCCGACCCGACTGGTGCATCTCCCGCCAGCGCACCTGGGGCGTACCGCTCCCGGTCTTCTATCCGGCCGACGATCCGGAGAATCCCCTCATCGACGCCGACCTCGCCCGCAAGGTCGCCGAGCTCACCGAGACCGGCGGCACGAATTTGTGGTTCGAGAAGGACGACGCCTGGTGGTGCGAACAGCTCGGCCTGCCCGCGGGAACGAAGCGCGGTCACGACACCCTCGACGTCTGGATCGATTCCGGTTCCAGCCACGTCGCGGTCATGGATCGTCACCCCGAACTCCACACCCCGGCCGATCTCTATCTCGAGGCCACCGACCAGCACCGCGGCTGGTTCCAAAGCTCGCTCATGGTCAGCGTCGCCGTCCGCGACAAGGCCCCTTACAAGGCGGTCCTGACCCACGGGTTCGTCGTCGATCAGGACAAGAAGAAGCTCTCGAAATCCGAGGCCGAGAAGGCCGGGAAACCGATCGACGCCAAGCATTTCTACGAGAAATACGGCGCCGACATTCTCCGGCTCTGGGTCAGCAGCGTGGACTGGCAGAACGAGGTTCCCTTCGGCGAGGATCTCTTCAAGCAGACCACCGAGCCCTACCGCCGCTTCCGCAACGTGCTCCGCATCCTGCTGGCCAACCTCTACGACTTCGATCCCGACCAGGACGCCGTCGCCGACGAGGCGCTCACCCCCATCGATCGCTGGATCCTGGAGCGGCTCCACGACGTCATCGCCGAGTGCAGGGCCGCCTACGCCGACTACGAGTTCCGCAAGGTGTTCAACACCCTCAACCAGTTCTGCGCCGTCGATCTCAGCGCCCTCTACGTCGATATCACCAAGGACCGCATGTACTGTGATGCGGCCGATTCCCCGCGCCGCCGCGCCTCGCAAACGGCCATGCATCGTGTCTTCGATGCCCTCGCCCGCTTGCTTGCGCCCATCCTCGCCTACACCGCCGACGAGGCCTGGGAATTCGCGAGCCATTCCGAATCCGTGCACCTGGAGACCTTTCCCGAGCCCGACCCCGCCTTCGCCGGCGCTGAAGCCACCGGGCAGGTGAGCCAGTTCGAACGCCTGCGCGACACCGCCCAGGTCGCCATCGACGAGGCCATCAAGGCCGGGAAATTCCGCAAGCGCGAGCGCGCCTCGCTCGAGATCGCCCTTCCGGCCGACGATTCCGCACGCTCCTTGCTGGGGGATCACCGCGAGCAGGCGCTCGAATTCCTCATGGTGTCGGACTTTTTCCTGGTCGATGGGGACGAGTTGAAGATCAGCGTCGCCGAAACCGATCACGCCGAATGTCCTCGCTGCCGCCGCTCCCTGCCGGTGGGTGAAAACCCCGATCATCCCGAACTCTGCGGCCGTTGCGCCGAGGTGATCGCCGGTTTAGCTTGAGCGTCGTTTCCGTCTCCAGCCCACCGGTCCCATGCGTTTCTTCCTGCTGCTCAGCCTGCCGCTCTACGTCCTCGACCAGGTGACGAAGTACCTCATCCTGGCGAATTTTCCCAACCCCTACGTCGAGCCGGCCCGCCCGCCGATCGAAGTCATCCCCGATTTCTTCAACATCGTCCGCGTCCACAACACGGGAATGGCGTTCGGGAAACTCAACGGCTGGGAGCACGCGAACTACCTCTTCGGCGCCATCGCCATCACCGCCCTGGTCGCCATCGTGTTCCTTTGGCGGAAAGAGGCCTTTCCCACCACCTCGGGCAAAGTCGCCGCGTCCCTGCTGGTGGCGGGCATCCTCGGGAACTTCACCGACCGCATCCTGCCCGGACGCGGCTACGTCGTCGATTTCCTCGATTTCCAATTCGGGGGCTGGCACTACCCGTCCTTCAACGTGGCCGATTCCTGCATCTGCATCGCCGCCGCACTGCTCTTCCTCAGCGCGTTCCAGAGCGAAAAGAAAGCCGCGACCGCGGAGAGCGGAAGCGAAGCCGCCTCGTAGTCGATTCCCGTTTCTCTCCCGCCAGCGAGTCGCCATGGGCTCCCATCGCTTCGCCATCTGGACCGGCGCCCTTCTCCTGCTCGGAATCGCCTTTCTCTCCGCGGGATTCTGGATCTACGGAAAACTCCAGGATCTCAGGGATCTCGAATCCGTCGAGGCCCTCATCGAAGAGGATTTTCCCGACGTGGAACACATCGAAGGCGCCACTCTGGTCGAGTGGCGCGAGGATCCCGACATCGATGTCCTCGTGGTCGATTGCAGGAAGGAAAAGGAGTTCGCCATCAGCCACCTGCCCGGCGCCGAGAACCTGACCTCGGCCCGGGAAGTGTCCGAT
>JAUIGT010000028.1 GCA_030432615.1 Verrucomicrobiia bacterium | reverse complement strand
GAACTTCAGGATGAACCCGAAGATTTTCGGGATTCGCAGGGAAGCTCCCTGGTGCGCCTGTTCGAAGCCTTTCCGGATCCCGAGGATCCATGCGAAGATGATGACCTGGATGGTGGCGAGCACGTAGATCAGGAAGGTGCCCACCCAGAAATCGAGGGTGTCGAGCGCCTTCACATCCTTGCTGAACCAGACCACGAAGCCGCAACCGACCGCGGTGATGAATCCCAGCAGGGCGACCGAGCGCTTTCGCCCGATTCCCATCGCCTCCTCGAGAAAGGCGATGCCCGGTTGCAGCATGGAGAGCGAACTGGTGACCGCGGCCAGGAAGAGGAGGAAAAAGAAGAAGAAACCGAAGATCTGCCCCGCCGGCATGTTGGCGAACACCATCGGCAGCACTTTGAAACCGAGATCGAAGGTACCCATTCCCACCATTCCCGACACGCCGAGGAAGGCCACCCCGGCCGGCAGGGTGATCAGTCCGCCGAGACCGACCTCGCAGAACTCGTTGGCACTCGATGCCGAGAGGCCGCTGAGGACGACGTCGTCGTTGCGGCGCAGGTAGCTGGCGTAGGTGAGAATGATCCCGAACCCGACCGAGAGCGAAAAGAAGATCTGGCCCGCGGCCGCCAGCCACAGCTGCCCCTGCTGCAATTGATCGAAGAGGCTCACCTTCTTGACGGTCGCCCCGCCCAAGGCCGCCCGCTGGGTCATCAAGGTATCGAGTCCCCGCCTCGCCGCCGCCTTGGTCTCGTCATCGACATCCGGATTGGAATCCGCCTCCGCCAGGGCGACCTCGGCCCCGGCGATTTCCCCGTCCAGCAAACCGCTCACGTAGCCCCGCGGATCGTCGAGCGCCCTCGGCCCCACCAGTTCGAACTCCCGCGTTTCTCCCTCGGCTCCCGCTTCCACCACCAGGTACTGCTTCGAAGGATTCCACATGAACCCGAGCCCGTTCATGACGTTCTTCTCCGGCTGCTCCGGATTCGGCGCCCCCAGGGTGAGAACGCGGATGAGAATGATGAAGGCGAGCACGATCAACGTCGGCATGGCGAACTTGCAGAACCACTCGATCCCCTTGGCGAGGCCGCGGTAGACGAGGATGAAATTGAGCACGAACACGAAGAGCAGGAAGCCCCCCACCTCCTGGAGCCCGATTCCCATCGCCGAACCATCGGAACCGGCCCCGATGAACTCTCCCCAGAAGGCCCCCGCTTCGCCCGGTGTCGCGAACGCCATCTTCCCGGCGGCGAAGTTCAGCGCGTAGCCGAGGCACCAGGCCTCGATCACCACGTAGTACATGTAGATGATCACGGGAATGATCACCCCGATCACGCCCGCGTACTTGGCGGCGGGATGGCGCGCGATGTAGTTGAAGATGCCGGGACAGGAATTGTAGCCCTTCTGGCCGGCGGACCGCCCCATCGACCATTCCGCCCAGCAGATCGGCAGCCCGATCAGCAGGAAGGAGATGAAGTAGGCCACCATGAAAGCGCCTCCGCCGTACTGCGCCGCCTGTCCGGGAAAGCGGAGGAAGTTGCCGAGTCCGACCGCACTGCCGGACACCGCGAGAATTACGCCGAGACGGGAGGACCAGTTTTCGCGAGGCCGATGAGACGCCATGGAGCGTTGTTTAAAGAAAACCCCGGGGAGTCGCAACCCGATTTTGTCGGGAAAGGCGGCCTGATTGCGGAGAATCGCTCCCCGAAAGCCGCATTCCTTGGCCTTTTTCCGCCGTTTTCGCGTCTCGACCACCCATCTCCTTGCAATCCGGCTTCGTAATGATTAAGGGAAATTACAAAATGAATCCTCTCGGGAAAGCCATTCTCCAGTTCTGGCGATCATCGATCGGCCGGAAGATCGTCGTCGCGCTCACCGGCGTGCTCCTCGTTCTCTTCCTCTTCGGACACGTCGCGGGCAACCTGCTCATCTTCCAGGGCCGCGAAGCGATGAACAGCTACGCGCAGTTTCTTCACGAGATGCTGCACGGGCAAGGTGTCTGGATTGCCCGCATTGGTCTGCTGGTCGCCTTTGTCCTGCACATCTGGGCCACGATCTCGCTGACCCGGGAGAACAAGGAGGCCCGGAACGCCCGCTACGCCTGCGACAACACCGTGCAAGCCTCGCGCAGTTCCCGCATCATGATCTGGAGCGGCCTCACCGTGCTGGCCTTCGTGATCTTCCACATCTTCCATTTCACGATCCGGGTCGATCCCGATCTCGCGAATCTTCCGGACACCGCCTACGCCGCGGAAAACCCGGGCGAATCCCGCCACGACGTCTACGCGATGGTGATCAAGGGTTTCCAGAACCCGCTCGTGGTCCTCTTCTACATCGTCGGCATCACCCTGCTCTGCTCGCACCTGAGCCACGGGGTCGCCTCCCTCTTCCAGACCCTCGGTCTTCGAAGCCGCAAGACCTCCGGCTTCGAGACCAAGCTGAGCTGGGCGGTGGCCATCGCCCTCTGGATCGGCTTTCTCTCCATCCCGTTCGCCGTGATGGTCGGCGCGCTCAAGAACAAGCCGGGCGGCGGTCACGCGGAAGTCGCTCCCCCCTCCGGCGCGCCCGTCGCGATCGCCGACATCCACGAAGGCTGACCCCGCATCGAGAGAAGAAACTCGCGCCTCCTTTTTCGCTCCCAACTTTTCCTCACCATGGCATCCAACGGTTCAATCAACTCCGCCATTCCCTCCGGTCCGCTGGCCGACAAATGGACCAAGCACAAGAACGAGTCCAAGCTCATCAACCCGGCCAACAAGCGGAAATTCTCGATCATCGTGGTCGGTTCCGGGCTCGCCGGCGGTTCCGCCGCCGCCACGCTCAGTGAACTGGGTTACCAGGTGAAGTGCTTCTGCTATCAGGACAGCCCGCGCCGCGCCCACTCCATCGCCGCCCAGGGCGGGATCAATGCCGCCAAGAACTATCAGAACGACGGGGACTCCGTCTGGCGCCTGTTCTACGACACCATCAAGGGCGGTGATTTCCGCTCCCGCGAGGCCAACGTCTACCGTCTGGCCGAGGTCAGCGCCAACATCATCGACCAGTGCGTCGCCCAGGGCGTTCCCTTTGCCCGCGAATACGGCGGACTCCTCGACAATCGTTCCTTCGGGGGCGCCCAGGTCAGCCGTACCTTCTACGCCCGCGGCCAGACCGGACAGCAGTTGCTGATCGGTTGCTACCAGGCGCTGGAAAAGGAAATCGCCAAAGGCGGCGTGAAGATGTATCCCCGCACCGAGATGCTCGACCTCGTGGTCGTCGATGGGCACGCCAAGGGCATCATCGTCCGCGACATGGTGACGGGCGAGATTTCCCGTCACGCGGCCGACTGCGTCATCCTCGCCACCGGCGGCTACGGCAACGTCTTCTACCTCTCGACCAACGCCAAGGGCTGCAACGTGATGGCCGCCTACCGCGCCCACAAGCGCGGAGCCTACTTCGCCAACCCCTGCTACACCCAGATTCACCCGACCTGCATCCCGGTCAGCGGCGACTACCAGTCCAAACTGACCCTGATGTCCGAATCGCTCCGCAACGACGGACGCATCTGGGTGCCGAAGAGTCCGGAAGACGCCGCCGCCATCCGCGAGGGACGCAAGAAGGCCTCCGACATTCCCGACGAGGATCGAGACTACTACCTGGAGCGCAAGTATCCCAGCTTCGGCAACCTGGCCCCGCGCGACATCTCCTCGCGTTCGGCCAAGGAAGCCTGCGACGAGGGCCGCGGCGTGGCCCCGACCGGGCTCGGGGTCTTCCTCGATTTCCGCGACGCCATCGATCGCCTCGGCAAGGACACCATCGAGGCCCGCTACGGCAACCTCTTCCAGATGTACGAGAAGATCGCCGGCACCGATCCCTACACCTCCCCGATGCAGATCTATCCCGCCGTCCACTACACCATGGGCGGCCTCTGGGTGGACTACAACCTGATGTCCAACGTGCCCGGACTCCACGTGCTCGGCGAGGCCAACTTCTCCGATCACGGCGCCAACCGACTCGGGGCCAGCGCGCTGATGCAGGGCCTGGCGGACGGATACTTCGTCATTCCCGCCACTCTTCCGAACTACCTCGCAGGTGAGACGCCCGGCTCCGTCTCCACCGAGCACGACGCCTTCGCCGAGGCGGAGGCCGCCGTCCGCGAGCGGGTCGACAAGCTCATGTCCATCGACGGCAAGCGAACCGTCGACAGCTTCCACCGCGAACTCGGGCTTCTCGTCTGGGACAAGTGCGGCATGGCCCGCAACGAGGAAGGCCTCAAGGAGGCGCTCGAGAAGATTCCCGCCATCCGCGAGGAATTCTGGGAAAACGTCCGCGTTCCCGGCGATTCCGGGAACCTCAACGCCGAGCTGGAAAAGGCCGGTCGTGTGGCCGACTTCCTCGAGTTCGCCGAACTCCTCTGCTACGACGCCCTCGAGCGGGAAGAAAGCTGCGGCGGTCACTTCCGGGAGGAATACCAGTTCACCGAGGACGACGAGGCCGTGAAAACCGGCCACACCGGGCCCGGAGAAGCCAAGCGACGGGACGACGAGTTCTGTTACGTGGCCGCCTGGGAGTCCACCGGAGCCGGCAACAAGCCCAAGCTGCACAAGGAGGACCTCGACTTCGAGAACGTGAAACTCAGTGTCCGCTCCTACAAGTAACCCTTTTTGGTCGTTAACCAAACCCTGTTTGATTCATGAACTTGACCCTGAAAGTCTGGCGCCAGAAGAATCCCGACGACCACGGACGGATCGAGACTTATGAGGCGAAGGACATTCCCGAGGAATGTTCCTTCCTCGAGATGCTCGATATCGTCAATGAGCGGATCATCACCGAGGGCGGCGACCCGATCCACTTCGACCACGACTGCCGCGAAGGCATCTGTGGGACGTGTTCGCTGACCATCAACGGCATTCCCCACAGCAAGGAACGCGGCATCACCGCCTGCCAGGTCCACATGCGGAAGTTCCGCGACGGCGACACGATCTGGATCGAGCCCTTCCGCGCCCGGGCCTTTCCCATCGTCCGCGACCTCGTGGTTGACCGCACCGCCTTCGATCGCATCATCGCCGCCGGCGGATACATTTCGGTCCGCACCGGTTCCGCGCAGGACGCCAACGCGTTGCCGGTTTCCAAGGATGACGCCGACGCCTCCTTCGACGCCGCCGCCTGCATCGGATGCGGGGCCTGCGTGGCGGCCTGCAAGAACGCCAGCGCCATGCTCTTCGTCGGAGCCAAGGCGTCCCACCTCAATCACCTGCCGCAAGGCCAACCGGAGAAGGACAGGCGCGTGCTCGCCATGGTCCGGCAGATGGACGCCGAGGGCTTCGGCAACTGCACCAACCAGTACGAGTGCGAGGCGGTCTGTCCGAAATCCATCAGCGCCGATGTCATCGCCAAGCTGAATCGCGACTACGCCATCGCCGTGGCCAAGGAGGCGACCACCGCTTCCTGACGAAAGCAACCCGCGCCCCCTTCCTTCCAGGAGCGCGGGAGAGGGAATCCGGATTCCTCCGTCAGCGCTTCACCAGGTTCGCCAGCACCGCCTTCTGGGCGTGGAGGCGATTTTCCGCCTGTTGGAAGATGGCTTCCGCATTCGATTCCAGCAGGCCCTCGGTGATCTCGTATTCCCGGTAGGCAGGAAGACAATGCTGCACGATGGCACCTTCGTTGGCCATCTTCATGAGCTTTTCGTTCACCTGGAAGGGCTGCAACGCCACGCGGCGCTGGGCCTGCTCGTCCTCCCGGCCCATGCTGACCCAGGTGTCGGTGTAGAGCACGTCGGAGCCCTCGGCCGCTTCCTCCGCCTTGTCGGTCCGGGTGACCTTGGCATCCGACGGCAGCGAGTTCACGAATTCATCGTCCAGCTGGTAGCCCTCGGGCGCCGCCACCACCAGTTCGAAACCGAGTCGCGCCGCCGCCCAAGCCCAGGAGCGCCCCATGTTGCAGGCGCCGTCCCCGAAGAAGGCCACGCGCTTTCCTTCCCAGCCGCCGATACGCTCGCGGATGGTCAGGAGGTCGGCTAGGATCTGGCAGGGGTGCTCGTCGTCGGTGAGGGCGTTGATGGTGGGAATGCCGCTGAACTCGGCGAAGTCCTCGACGTCCTGCTGGGCGTAGGTCCGGATGATGGCGCCGTGCAACATCCGGCCCATGACGCGGGCGGTGTCCTTGATCGGTTCGCCGCGACCGAGTTGAATGTCGTTGGCGGACAGGAACATCACCGAGCCTCCGAGTTCGCGGACCCCGACCTCGAAACTGACCCGGGTGCGGGTCGAGGATTTCGTGAAGATCATCGCCCAGCACTGGCCGTCCAGCGGCTGACTGGAATGATGGCCGCGCTCACGCTTGAGGACTACGGCATCATCAATGATGGTCCGGATCTCGTCTCCGGAAAGGGATTCAATGGAAAGCAGGTGCTTCATTCTCTTCGGGTTCCTTTCGTTCAGGGGTTCACGAGCGCGTCCAGGGTGGCGCGCATCAGTTCCAGTCCGTGGGCGACTTCGTCCTCGCTCACGTTCAGCGGCGGCAACCACCGCACGACGCCCGAGCCTGCGGGCACCGTCAACATCCCGGCCTCCATCAACCGACTGACCACGTAGAGGCTCGGGGTCTGGCCGCTCGACGCGAAATGCTCCGTGGCGGCGAGGACGCCCTCGTCGATCACGAAACCGATCAGCAGTCCCAGCCCGCGCACCTCGCGGATGAGTGGATGATTCCACCCGACCACCGCTTCGCGAATCCGCTGTCCGATGCGGTCGGCGTTGGCGATCAAGCCTTCGTCCTCGATCGTCTTCAATACCGCCAGGCTGACCGCGGAAGCCAGGGGCGTCCCGCCGAAGGTCGAGCCGTGGGTTCCGGGGCCGAGCACATCACAGAGCCGGAAGTCCGCCCCGGGAGCCGGGCGCTCGGTCGCCCAGATTCCCCCGATGGGATAGCCTCCGCCCATGCCCTTGGCCCAGCTGACCGCGTCGGGTTCGAGTTCGAAATCGGCACCGCGCAGCGCCGTTTCCCAGGCGTTCCAGTCTCCCGTCCGACCGAAACCGCACTGGACCTCGTCCAGCATGAGGAGCAGGCCCCGCTCACGCCGAAGCTGGTCGGCGGTGCGCAGGAACTCGGGAGTGGCCACGTTGATTCCCCCCTCGCCCTGGACGACCTCGAAGAGAATCGCGGCCGTTCGCGGGCTCACCGCGGCTCGCAGGGCCTCGCCGTCGTTGAAGGGCACATGGACAAATCCCTCGAGCTGGGGAGCGAATCCCTGCTTCACCTTTTCCTGCCCGGTGGCGGCGATCCCGCCCAGGGTACGCCCGTGAAAGCTGTTGGTGCAGGTGATGATCTCGTTGCGAATGACATCGCCGTTGGCGGGGGCGCTGTCGTGACCGAACTTTCGCGCCAGCTTGATGAGCGCGTCGTTGGCTTCGGCCCCGCTGTTGCAGAAAAAGAGACTGCCGGGCTTCCGCAGCACTCGCTCGACGATGAACTGCGCCAGTTCGGCCTGTTCCCGGATCTGGTAGAGGTTGGAACAGTGGATCAGCTTCGCGGCCTGCGCGCGGAGAGCTTCCTGCATCGTCGGATGGCAGTGGCCCAGCGAACAAACGGCGATGCCGGTGGCGAAATCGAGGTATTTCCGTCCCGACTCGTCCCAGATCCACGAACCCTCGCCGCGCGAGAACGCGATCGGGAACCGTCCGTAGTTGCCCATCACGTAGCGCTTCATGAGGTCGGCCGTGGAAACGGCGGTGCCTTCGGGAGCTGGAGAATCGTCACTCACGGGAGTCGAAAAAGGGAAAGGAGGAGTTTCAGGGCTTCACGAGTTCGGTGCCGATCCCGCTCTCGGTGAAGATTTCGAGCAGCAGGGAATGCGAGATGCGGCCGTCGATCATGTGCACCTTCCCCACACCGGCCTGGATGGCCTCGACGGCGGATCGCAGCTTCGGAATCATGCCTCCACCGATGACGCCTTCCTCGATCATTTCCTCGACCTGGTCGGTGCGGATGGAGGGAATCAGGCTGTCCTCCTCCGGCGGATTGCGCATCAGCCCGATGACGTCGCTGAGGTAGATCAGCTTGGCGGCCTTCAACTTGGCGGCCAGCGCCGCGGCGGCGAGGTCGGCGTTGACGTTGAGAGACAGCCCGGTTCCCCGCTCGGAGGCGATGGGGGAAACAACGGGAACGGTCTCGGTGTAGATCGACGCCTCGATCTTGGAAAGCTCGATATCGACCACACGCCCGACCCGGCCCAGTTCGACCTCCCGGCTCTCCTGGTCGGACCAGGCCTTCATCCGCTCCCCGATGAAAGCCTCGTTGCCGGCCACGCCCAGCGCCTTGCCGCCGAAATCGATGAGGCTCTTCACGAGACCGGGATTGATCTCCCGGCTCAGGGTCCGCTCCACGATCTCCATCGCGGCGTCGGTGGTGATCCGCAACCCGCCGACGAACTCGGCTTCCAGTCCCGCCGCCGTCATGGCCGCGGAGATCGCCTTGCCCCCGCCGTGAACCAGCACCGGGTTGACGCCCACCAGCTCGAGAAAGACCACGTCGCGCATCAGGCGCCGGACGAGGGCGGGGTCCTCCATGGCGCTGCCCCCCACCTTGATGAGGAAGGTGCTGCCGCGAAATTCCTGCAGGTAGGGCAAGGCCTCCAGCAGGACGGCGGCCTTCTCGATCTGGTGTTGAAAAGCGGAGTTCATCTCGGCTCCCGGCGGAAAAAATCGCGCGAAGGGAAAACGGACAGCTTGCCAGAGAATGGCTCGCCATCAAGCGGAGATTCCGACGCCCCCTCGAGACCCAGGCGCCAATCCCGCGAAAAAAGGTCCCTTTTCCCTTGGCCGGGAGACGCCTCTCCCCCATAGAGTGATGCCCATGAGCGCATCTCCCGCCGATCCCGAATCCTCCTCTGCGAAAAAGTCCGGACACGGAAACCTGACCCTCTGGATTCTCGGCGGCATCGTCCTCGCCCTGGTGACCGCCTTCGTCGCGCCCCACTTTGCGGCCAAGCTGGAACTGGGCGGCGAGATCTTCCTGAATCTGCTCAAGATGATCGTGGTCCCCCTGGTCATCACCTCGGTCATGTCCGGCATCATCGGGCTGGGAGACGTGCGCAAGCTCGGGAAACCGGGCGCGGCCGCCATCGGCTACTACCTCTGCACCACCCTCCTGGCCGTGATCGTCGGAATCCTCGTGGTCAATGTCATCAATCCCGGCGCCGGCCTGCCGGACACCGAGCAGGTGAAGATGGCCATGGAACAGGGCGCCCCGGAACCCAAGGACGCCAATCGACCGGAATCCGTCGGCGAGCTGCTCCGCGGACTCGTCATGCTCCTCTTCACCGACAACCTGCTGAAGAGCGCCGCCGAAGTCCAACTGCTGCCGTTGATCGTCTTCTCCATCATCTTCGCGGCCATTCTCACGATGCACGGCTCGAAATCCGAGACCCTGGTGAAGGTCATCCACCAGGTCAACGACGCCCTCATGGACTTCGTGCTACTCCTGATGAAGATCGCGCCCGTCGGTATCTTCTGCCTGGTGGCGGCACGCTTCGGGGAGGCCAATGCCGAGGGCACCCTTCTCGCGGAGTTGAAGAGCGTCGGCAAGTACATGACCGCCGTGCTCAGCGGATTGGCCATCCACGGCTTCGTCACGCTTCCGGTGATTCTCTGGGTCATCACGCGGCGCAATCCCTATCGTTTCATCATCCAGATGTCGAAGGCGCTGCTGACGGCTCTCTCGACCGCCAGCTCTTCGGCAACCCTGCCGGTCACCATGGAATCGGCGATCGACGAGGCCAAGATCTCGCCCAAGTCGGTCGAGTTCGTGACTCCGCTCGGCGCCACCATCAACATGGACGGCACCGCGCTCTACGAGGCCGTGGCCGCGATCTTCATCGCCCAGGCTTTCGGCATTTCTCTCGATCTCACCGACCAGATCGTCGTCGCGGTGACCGCCACCCTGGCCGCCATCGGCGCCGCCGGCATCCCGGAGGCGGGACTGGTCACCATGATTATCGTTCTCAAGGCCGTGAACCTGCCCATCGAGGGGATCGCCCTGATCCTTTCCGTCGATTGGTTGCTCGACCGCTTCCGCACGACCATCAACGTCCTCGGCGACGCCATGGGGGCGGCCGTGGTGGAAAAGGTCCTGCCGGCCGAGACGGAAGCCGAAGCCTGAGCGCTTATTTTCCCCAAACCATGAAACTTCCTCTTCCTCTCCTCGGCATTCTCGCCGGCCTTATGTTCGCCGCGACTTCCGCGGGCGCGGCGGAAAAGCCCAACCTGCTGTTCATCTTCCTCGACGACTTCGGCTGGAAGGACACCGGCTTCATGGGCTCGGATTTCTACGAAACCCCGAACCTCGACGCCCTCGCCGAGCAGGGCATGGTTTTCACCGACGCCTACTCCGCCGCGGCCAACTGCGCTCCCGCCCGGGCCAGCCTCCTCTCGGGCCAGTACACCCCTCGGCACGAAATCTTCAACGTCGGCACCGGCCCTCGCGGTAAGGCGGAATTCCGGCGGCTCAAGCATGTGCCCGGGACCGATACCCTGCGACCCGACATCGTCACCTGGGCGCAATGCCTCCGGGAGGCCGGCTACCGCACCGCGACCATGGGCAAATGGCACCTCAGCAAGGATCCCCTTCCCTATGGATTCGATCTCAACATCGGCGGCACTCACTCGGGCGGACCGCCGAAAGGCTACTACCCGCCCCACGGCAACGTTCCGGGCCTGAAGGACGTGCCCGAGGGGGAATACCTCACCGACACCCTCAGCCACCGGGCCGCCGATTTCGTCACCGAGAACAAGGGACGCCCCTGGGCGCTCTACCTCACCCATTTCGCCGTCCACACCCCGCTCGATGCCAAGAAGGAACTGGTCGCGAAATACGAGGCCAAGACGCCCGGCAAGCTCCACGACCATGTCGCCATGGCCACCATGATCCAGGCCGTCGATGACGGGGTCGGCGAAATCCTCGAGGCACTCGACGCCAGCGGTCAGCGAAACGACACCGTCATCGTCTTCTTTTCCGACAACGGAGGCTACGGTCCCGCCACCGACATGGATCCGCTCAAGGGTTACAAGGGCACCTACTACGAGGGCGGCATCCGCGAGCCACTCGTGTTCGTCTGGCCCGGCGTCGTCGCGCCCGGCAGCCGTTGCTCGGTCCCCGTCATCGGGGTCGATCTCTTCCCGACCTTCTGCGAGATCACCGGCGCCAAGCTCCCCGAGCAGCCGCTCGACGGCGTCAGCCTGGTGCCACTGCTGAAGGGCGATGCCGAAGCCACGACCTCGCTCGCCGAGCGCCCGATCTACTGGCACTTTCCCGCCTACCTCCAGAGCTACGGGGGCAAGTATCATCTCGAGCAACGCGACCCCCTCTTCCGCTCGCGCCCCTGTTCCGTCATCCGGATGGGAAAATGGAAGCTCCACGAGTATTTCGAGGACGGCGGCCTGGAACTCTACGATCTCGAATCGGACCTCGGCGAATCCCGCGACCTCGCCGAATCGAATCCGGACAAGACGGGGGAACTGCACGCACGCCTGAAGCAGTGGCGGGAGGAAATCGGCGCCCCGGTCCCCACGACCCCGAACCCGAAGTTCGACGCCGAGGCGGAGGCCAAGGCCATCGAGAAGGCCCTGCGCTGACCCGCCGCGGATCTCGCTCGCTCAGGGCGATTCCACGATCTCTCCTTCCGCCGAGAAATCATCGAAGCAGAGGTGCCCCCACCCCGCTTTGGCCTCATCGACCAGCTTGAGGTAGAGCACCTTTCCTCGAAGCTCGGGCACCTTCAGCCGATAGCGCTCCATCTGCGCCCCCTTCGGACCAGTCACCGTCTTCCGTTCCTTCCCCGTCGCGGCATCGCAGAAGACCAGGCGGGTTCCGGCCCCGCCACCGCTGAGGAGGAAAGCGACCTCGTCTCCCTCGAGACGGAACCGAGGGCTCTCGATGACCCCGGTCTGCTGGTCGGTGGCCCCTATGTCGTCCTTGGTCGCGACCGTGGAGAGATGGAACTTTCCCTGGCGACAAAAGGGCGCCCGTTTCCAGCGCGGCAGGGAAGCCGCGGCGGAAACCGGTTGGCCGAAGCTGCCGGATACGACCTTCCATGCCCCCAATTCCCCGGATTCGAAATCGAAGCGCAGCGATCCCAGGGGTTCGAAACCGTCGTAGCCCGCCTTCGGCTTCGAGGCGGTCGGCTTCGCCGGTTCGCTCCGTCTCGCCTGGAAGCGCTCCTTCTCGGTCAGCCGGGGATCGGGATCGAAAAACCGGGCTCCTTTTCCGAGCTGGTCCCAGTCCCCCAGTTCCGCCCGGGCTTCCCCGATCAGGCTCTCCAGCCTGGCGACCACCTCGGCATGTTCCGCCGCCACGTTGGTGGTTTCGCCAATGTCGGTATCGAGATCGTAGAGCGCCGTCTCCGGCACCCGATCAATCATCCGCGCCCACCAGCCGAGATGTCCGGGACGCGCCTGCCGCTGCCGCACCAGCTTCCACTTCCCGGAGCGCACCGCGTGCAGGTGGGTGCCGGCGTAGTAGAAGAAGTGATCGCGCGCGCTGGCTTCGCTCGTCCCGAGCAGGAAGGCGCTCTGGTCGATGCCATCGATGGCGCGATCTTTCGGCAACTCGGCCCCGGCGAGCGCGGCGAAGGTCGGGTAGAGATCGATCGAGGCCACGATCTCGTCCGAGACTCGGCCGGCTTCGATCCTCCCGGGCCAGCGAACGATCGCCGGCACCCGAATCCCTCCCTCCCAGGTCATCATCTTCGCCCCGCGCAGCGGCACCGCCGAGCCGCAATGCGAGTCCGTGCCGCCCTCGCCCTCCAGGTGTTTCTCGATCCACGGTCCGTTGTCGGAAGTGAAAATCACCAGCGTGTTCTCATCAAGACCGAGCGCCTTCAACTCCTCCAGCACCCGTCCCATCGACCAGTCCAGTTCGCTGATGACATCGCCGTAGAGCCCGCGCTTGCTGGTGCCCAGGAAGGCTTCCGAGGCATTGATCGGCACGTGCGGCATGGTGTGGGCGAGGTAGAGAAAGAAGGGCCGCTCCCGATTCTCGCGGAGAAATTCCAGGGCCTCCTCCGTGTAGCGTTTGGTCAGCAGCCCCATCTCCCGCTGGTCCACGGCCGGGTCCACCAGTTTCCCATTTCGCATCAGTTGGGCCCGCCCCCGCCCCTCGGCCACGGTGCGCGTGGTTCCGTTGTGGGAAGGGGCTCCGAACCAGGAGTCGAATCCCTGGGCATTCGGTAACAGTTCGGGAATCCACTCCCCCTCCCTGCGGTCCCCCAGGTGCCACTTGCCCACCATTCCGGTGACATAGCCGGCGTCGCGCAAGACCTCCGGCAGGGTCACCTCCTCCGGATGAAGAATGGTATGGAGGTTCTTCCGATTTCCCGGTTCCCCCACCCGGATGGGATAGCACCCGGTCAACAACGCCGCCCGCGAAACCCCGCAAACCGGCTGGACGTAGAAGGAGGTCAGCTTCAGCCCCTCGGCCGCCATCCGATCGAAATTCGGCGTCTCGATCAGGGGCGAGCCGAAGCATCCCACGTCGTTGTAGCCCTGGTCATCGGTGAAGAAGATGACGAAATTCGGGCGGTTTCCGGTTTCGGCCTCCACGGACCACCCAAGACCACTCGCGAAAGCGCAGACACAGACGAAAGAAAATAGGGGGAGTTTCATCGCATCACGATCCTACGAACGCGCCCCCTCCACAGCCACGCCGAAAAAGACAAAGTTCGATACGATCTTCACTCCGTTCCCCCCGGCGCGGAAGCGGAGGCGAAGGTAGTCATCAAAGGGAACAGATGGCTTTCACCACGCTTTCCCGTCGCGAGGGAAGGCAGACTCTCTCTCCTCACAGCTTCGCCATGGTCTGGGAAAAGACCAGCGCGGCGGTCCAATTCTCGAGGGGACGCTTCCGCAACGTGTCGCCGTGCAAGGCCCACGCCTGTCCGAGCCGCGCCTTGGATTCGGCGCTTCGATTGGCGATCGCGCCGATCAACTCGACATGGATGGAATCCATGTCCGCTCGGAGGTTGACCTGCTCATTCAGTCGCCCCTGGAACATCCGGGCAAGGCGAACGGAATCATCGACTCGCCCCAGGTTGAACAATATCGCCATCCGGGCGATTTCCATGTAGGTCACGGAATTCTTGTTGCCGGAAGCCGGCGCGAACTTGAGCGCCTCCTCCAGATCGCCGATGGCGGCCAACCCGAAGGCGATCTTGTGGGTATCGCCGAAACGGTTCTTGTCCCCCGCCGCGATGGCGATGCATTTTTCCAGCGTCGCCTTGGCCTCGGCGGTTTTCCCCATCGCGATCTGGGTGGTGGCCAAGCGGTTCATGCAGTCCATCTCATTGATCTTGAAATTCATTTCCCCGGCTACTGTCGCGAGTTCGTCGAAGATCTGGGCCGCGGAAGGATAGATCTTCAGGCCGAAGGTGACGTCGCCGATCGCCTGCCGGTGTAGGAAAGTCCAGTTCTTGCTCTCTACTTCCTTCGCCAAATCCATTGATTCCACGAGATAGCCCTTGGCCTCCTCGAACTCGCCGTTCTTGGCGAGGGAATTGCAGAGTCGGACGTAGCAGGCAAGGAGGTCTTCCTTCCCATTTGCGAAGTAGGTCTTCAGCATTTCCAGTTCTTTCCGATACCACCCTGCCGCTTCGCCGTGGTCGCCCGCGAGACTCCGGATGGCAGCGAGGTCCTGCCAGCCATAGGCGGCATTTCGGGCCCTTTCGTTGCCTTTCCGGCTCAGGACACTACTGGCGATCTGCTCACCGATCCTGGCGAGGACGGGGCGCTGCGCCCGAAGCGACAGGTGACCGAATTGGATATGTCGATCGAGGGAGGCATTGCTGTTCTTGGTACGAATGATCTGTCGATAGGCGCCCGCCTGGTCTCTCCGAAGCCCCACTCCGATCGTCGAACTGTGGCACCAGATGGCACTTCCCCCATTCTGGGAGATGGCGAGAATGCCGAAGGACACCTCGGGCTGTTTGTCGAAACACACGAGGCACCGGTCTGTGAAGCGGATCGTGGTGAACTCCGCGAGGGCCTTTCCGTCTCCGTCGTTCGCCACGATTTCCCCCGGGGAAACCGTCAGGGTTTTCCACTCCGGGTGATCGGCCACGTTGAGTTGCACTGTCCCCTCTGCTGGAAGCGCGATCGGACTCGAGTCCGCGCTCGAGAGCGCATGAGAGGATCTTTCCACGCAGTAAACGAACGAGAGGTAGTCCTCGGCGAACAGGAACCACTGCGAGTTCTTCGGTTTCTTCACGACGATGGTCGCGATCCCGAACGCGGATTCCTGCCCCTGTTGTCTGAATCCGACCTCGTCCTTGTCATTCAGTTGGAGCACCGCCCCGTCCTCGAACTTCACGCGTTTCATCGGAACCGACAACTCGTAGGGCTCGGCCTTGATGAATTCCTGAAACGGCGGGGACTGGGCAAACGAAGATACCCACGGGAAGAAAGCCGAGGCAAGGATGAGCGCGAACACGGGTCTCTTCATGGCTACAGGTGGTGATGGATTCGCTCCGGTTATTTCGTCCGAGAAGGGTGAACGACACCGGGAACCGAAGAGACACGCCTCCAAGAAGCGTGGGATGCTTGAATTCCTGCTGTTCCTCCCTGTCTG
Source organism: Verrucomicrobiia bacterium (assembly GCA_030432615.1). Classification (GTDB taxonomy): domain Bacteria; phylum Verrucomicrobiota; class Verrucomicrobiia; order Verrucomicrobiales; family DEV007; genus JAEUHH01. Next base: position 7,508 of record JAUIGT010000028.1, on the reverse strand, counting down.
AAACGTGGCAGTGCGATTCGGTAGCCTCGTCTCGATTGAAAGTTGGGGATTCGGATCCAGGAAGTCAAGCTCACAGCCTCCTGATCGGCCATGCTTCTCCCCCTTAGATAAGGAATCCCGCGTTTCACCAGGAAGAGCTTTTCATCGCCCTTGCTCCCGCAACAATGGATCGGATTCCGAAGAAGCGACCATGCCTGACTCGCGGGCACATTTCCCGAGAGTCGATCCGGACTGCGAACCGACAGGGTTGGACCTCCGGCTCTACCCTGCTTGCTTCCCGCGCCGCGCCTCAGCGTTTCTGCTTGGCGGCGGCGTATTCCTCGCGGTTGAAGAGGACGTACTCGGGCGAGAGATCGGAAGTGTAGACGTTGTATTCGCCGCGACCGAGGTTGAGGTCGATGCAGACGCGGAACTTCGGTCCGGAGACCGCCTTTTCCAGCTCCTCCAGCGGGGTGTCGGTGGCGAGCCCGTGCTTGGCGGCGCAGCGACCGTCGAAGTAGATATCGACCATCTCCTCGCGGATGCGCGCGCCCGAGTAGCCGACGGCGTGGATGACGCGCCCCCAGTTGGGGTCCTGCCCGTTCCACGAACACTTCACGAGCTTGGAGTTCGCCACCGCGCGCGCGACTTTCTCGGCGTCGGCGTCGGTGTAGGCGCCCTTCACCACCACCTCGACCAGCTTGGTGACCCGCTCGCCGTCGGCGACGATCTTCTTCGCCATGCGGCGCATCAGTTCGGTGAGAGCCTCGCGGAAGAGGCGGCTGCCGGGCCCGCCCTTGGTGATGATGCGGTTGCCGGCCTGGCCGTTGGCCATCACCAGCACGGTGTCGTTGGTGCTCATGTCACCGTCGATGGTGATGCGGTTGAAGGAGAGGTCGTTCGCCTCCCGCGTCGCGGCCTGGAGTTCCGCCTTCGAGATCTTCGCGTCGGTGGTCACGAAGCACAGCATGGTCGCCATGTTGGGATTGATCATGCCGGCGCCCTTGGCGATGGCCCCGAGGCGAATCTCCTTGCCGCCGATGCGGATGCGGATGGCCTCCACTTTCGGCCGGGTGTCGCTGGTCATGATGGCCTCGGCGGCGCGGGCGTTGGCTTCGGTATCGTCCCCCAGGTCGGCGGCCAGGTCGGGCATCTTCGGCTCGATGCGCTGGATGGGCATGGGCATGCCGATGATGCCGGTGGAGCAGACGAGCACCTCACGGCGACGGATGCCGAGCGCCTTGGCGGCGGTGTCGGCCATGCGCCGGGCGTGCTCCATGCCGACCGTGCCGGTGCAGGCGTTGGCGTTGCCGCTGTTGGCCACGATGGCGCGGGGCGTCGCCTGCTTCAGGTAGGTCTGGGAAAGCTTCACCGGGGCCGCCTTGACCTCGTTCTGGGTGAACACCCCCGCGGTCTCCGCTGAAAAATCCGTCAGGATCAGCGCCAGGTCGCGCTTGGGCGAATCCGGATTCTTGATCCCGCAGGTCACCCCCGCGGCTCGAAATCCCCTGGGGGCGCACACCCCTCCCTCGATCGTCTCCCACTCGGTCGTCGTCATGTCTGTCTTTTCTCCTGCCGGAAAAGCGAACCCCTGGGCCGCCGATTTCCCCCGCTTGCCGCTCGGTCAGTAGTTGAGCAACCCGGTGGTCTCGGGAAGGCCGAACATCAGGTTGAAGCTCTGGATCGCCTGGCTGGACGCGCCTTTGCCGAGGTTGTCCTCGACGCTGAAAAGGATCAGTCTCCCCGTCCTGCGATCTTCCACCCACCCGATATCGACGTGGTTCGTTCCGGTTACGTGTTTCGTGTCGGGGAATCTGTTCTCGCCGAGAACTCTCACAAAGGGCGCATCCCCGTACGCCGCGGCGTAGGTTTCCCCGATGGCGCCGGAGAGGGTTTCATTCCCGGTTGTTTCGCAAAAAATCGTGGTGCAGATGCCGGCGGTCACCGGCATCAGGTGCGGCACGAAGGAAATTCGCACCGGCTTGCCCGCCGCCAGGGAAAGCTCCTGCTCGATCTCGCTGAGGTGCCGATGCTTCGGTGCCCCGTAGGCGCGCACGCTTTCGTTCACCTCGGCGAAAAGCAGGGAGGCGTCCGCCTTCTTCCCGGCGCCGCTGGCCCCGCTGACGCTGGAGACGGCGATGGAGTTCGCCTCGACCAGCCCGGCCTTCACCAGGGGCAGGAGCGGCACGAGGATGGAGGTCGGGTAACATCCCGGCGAAGCCACCAACCGGGCCTCGCGGATTTCGTCGGCGCGGAACTCGGGCAGCCCGTAGACGGCCTCGCGCATCAGTTCGGGCGAGGGATGATCGCCCCCGTAGAACTCGGCATAGACGGCGGGATCGTTGAGCCGGAAATCCGCGCTCAGGTCGATGACGCGGATCCCCTTTTCCAGGAGCCCGGCGGCGAACTCGTAGGCCACCCCATGCGGCAGGGCGAGGAAGGCGCACCGGGCGCCGGTGGCCGCGATGGCGTCGATGTCCGGCTCGATGAACTCCAGACCGGCGATCTTTGCCGCTCCGCGAATCCGCGGGAACACGTCGGCGAGCGGCCGTCCCGCTTCCTGGCGGGAGGTCACCGCGGCGAGATCGACGACCGGATGCATGAGCAGGAGCCGCAGCAATTCCTGGCCGGAATAACCACTGGCGCCGACGACGGCGGTCCTGATCGACTCAGATGACATGAAGAATGCGGAGGGGCGGGCGAATCGCCATGTAAACCCCGCGTCGGTCCGGGATCAAGCGGGAAGACGAAGGAACGGCGTACAAATCGAAGACGCCTCTCCTGCCCGGTTGCCCGCACTCCACCGGATTCGGTTCACCCGGCCTCGCCGGCGTACCAGTAGCCGGAGAAACGCCGGGCCGGGTGCATCGGCTTCTTCCCGTGGAGCCGCAGCCCCAGCGACCAGAGCACCGGCCCGGAAGGTCCGGACTACGATTTCGCGGTCCTTTCAGCCAAGACTTCACGACTGCCGCAAGGCAATGATTGCCCACCTGTGAAGGTGCGCATCGCTCCCGCTTCCTGGGTGCCGCCCACCTACCAGGTCGAGTAGGGATGCTCGACCAGGTTGGCGTTGAAGTAACGCGGATCATCGCTCACCTCCTCGCCGAGCCAGGCGGGCTTCTCGAAGGATTCGTCCTCGGATTCCAGCTCGATCTCCGCGATGACGAGGCCCTCGTTGTCGCCGAAGAACTCATCGACCTCCCAGGTGTGGGGTCCCGACTCGATCCGGTAGCGCCGCTTTTCGATCAGGGGCTTCGCGCAGAGTTCCTCCAGCATCACTTCGGCGTCCTCCACCGGAATCTCGTATTCGAACTCGCGCCGGCGGATGCCCCGCGTGATCCCCTTGATGGTGAGCCTGGCCCGCTCGCCGACAAGGCGCACCCGCACCGTGCTCTCCTTTTCCCGACTCAGGTATCCCTGGCGAAGGAGAGTCCCCTGCCCCTGCCGCCATCCCTCGCCCGTGACCCGGAACTTGCGCTCGATTTCGTGTGCCATGTTTATCGATTGGGTGAGGATTCGTCATCGCCCGGCGGTTCCCACCAGGGCTGCCCGGGAAAGAATTCCTTTCCCAGGACTCGTCGAACCTGTCTGGCGTAGTTCACATTTTCGCGTTCCGCAATCTCGAGCCGCGACATGGCCTCTCGCACCGCGGCCGCCGACGCGTCCTCCACCGCCACGGAGTCGATGCGGGCGCCGTTGATCAACAGTTCATCGAACTCGGCAGCCACGTCTCCCAGCGTGAACTGGTGCCGACGCTTGTGAACGAAGGCCACTCCCGCCGAGAGATCGATCGCCGTCAGCGCCCGCACCAGCGCACCGCTTGTCTCTCCCGCCCCCTGAGGCAGCGCCGGCATTCCCCCGAGGCCCATCCCGAGGGCTTCGCGGAGAAATCCGTCCGGCAAGGGAAACGCCTCTTCGCAGACCGGCGCCCAGCGCTCCAGTTCGCCGTCCCGTTCCACCAGTCGCTTGAGACTGAGCCGATCGTCTCGGATCTTGGCGTTGAACTCTTTCGAGGCCGCGCGACCGGAGACGAGGTAGACGTCGTCGGACCCCGACACCGAGGCGTCGCCGGCCAGGGAGCGAAGCCGATCGGCCACGGGGTCGAGGTCGTGTCCGAAGACGCGGAATTCGAAGCGAAAAACGGTGTCGGGCATGGAAAAAGACAACAGGTTCGTCGGCAGGCTCCCAGGCGAACTCGAGAAAGGGGCTCACGCCGCCGCTCCGGCCGCCTCCAGTTCCTGTCGGGTGTGGTTGATCAGTCCGCCGGCCAGGATCAGTTTTCGCTGGCGCGGGGAAAGCCCGTGCGCGCATTCGATCTCCCGGCCCTTGCCGGTTTCCCGCAGGCGGACGGAATCGCTTTCAGCCACCTGGCGCCGCAGGTCCTCCACGGCGAGGCGACTGCCCGGCTCCAGCGCGTCGTAGTCGTCCGGATCCCGAAAGGCCAACGGCAGCACTCCGAAGTTGACCAGATTCTGCCAGTGAATGCGGGCGAATCCGCGGGCGACCACGAGGCGCAACCCGAGGAAGCGCGGCGCCAGGGCGGCATGCTCGCGACTGGAGCCCTGGCCGTAGTTGTCACCGCCGACGACCGCGTGCCCTCCCCCATCCTTCACCTCGTCGGCACGATCCGGATAGCCCTCGTCGATCACCTCGAAACAGAAGCGACTGATCTTCGGGATATTGCTCCGCAACGGCAGAATCCGCGCGCCGGCCGGCATGATCTCGTCGGTGGAAATGTCGTCGCCCAACTTGAGCAGCACCGGTAGCTCCATCGCGTCGGGGAGTTCCTGGAACTCCGGCAGGGTGACGATGTTCGGCCCCTTTTCGAGCTTCACTTCCCGGGACTCGTCCTCCGGAAGGGGGGGCTCCAGCATGTCCGCGTGAAGCACCGGATCGTCGGGATCGTTGATCCGTGGATACTCGAGATCCAGCGTCCGCGGATCGGTGATCACTCCGGCGAGGGCCGAGGCCGCCGCGGTTTCCGGTCCCACTAGGTAGACCGCGTCCTCCCGCGTCCCCGATCGTCCGGGGAAATTCCGCGGCACCGTCCGCAGGCTGATGTGCTCCGTAGCCGGCGCCTGCCCCATGCCGATGCACCCGTTGCAGCCGGCCTGGTGGAGCCGGGCGCCGGACTCGAGCAGGTGACCGAGATGGCCGTCGCGCATCAGGTTGAGCAGGATCTGTCGCGAAGTCGGATTGACATCCAGGCTGACGCGTTCGTGAACCCGACGCCCCTTCATCATTTCCGCCACCACCGCGAAATCCCGATAGCCCGGATTCGCCGAGGAACCGAGGTAGGACTGATAGATCTCGGCGCCGGCGATCTCCGAGACGGGGACCACGTTCCCCGGGCTCGATGGCTGGGCCACCAGGGGCTCCAGACTCCCCAGATCGAGGGTTTCCTCCCGATCGTAGTCGGCCTTGGAATCGGCGGAAAGTTCCCGCCAGTCGTCGCCTCGTCCCTGGCTCTCGAGATAGCGGCGTGTCTCGTCGTCGGAAGGAAACACCGAGGAGGTGGCTCCCAGTTCCGTGCCCATGTTGGCGATGACGTGCCGGTCCATGGCCGACAGGTTGTCCAAGCCCGGGCCGTCGTATTCCAGCACATATCCCCGGCCTCCATCGACGTCGTGGCGCCTCAGCAACTCGAGAATGGCGTCCTTGGCGCTGACCCAGTCCGGCAGCTCGCCCTCCAGGTGGATTCGCCAGACTTTCGGCATCTGAAGAAAGAGTGGTTTGCCCGCCATCGCCATCGCCACCTCGAGACCACCCGCCCCGATGGCCAGCATGCCGAGGGCCCCCGCCGCCGGGCTATGGCTGTCCGATCCCGCCAGGGTCGCGCCCGGTTTTCCGAACCGCTGCTGGTGGACCGGGTGGGATACGCCGTTGCCCGGCTGGCTGAACCAGAGGCCGAACCTCCGCGCCGCGCTCCGGAGAAACAGATGATCATCGGGATTCTTGTGATCGACCTGGAGCAGGCTGTGATCGACATACTGGGCGGACAGTTCCGTCTGCACGCGATCCAGTTTCATCGCCTCCAGTTCCAGCATCACCAGTGTGCCCGTGGCATCCTGGGTCAGGGTCTGGTCGATCCGCAGTCCGATCTCTTCTCCGGGTTCCATCGATCCGCTTTCGAGGTGGGAGGAGATGATCTTTCGGGTCAGGTTCATGATGGTGATGATAGGGATGGGGGAAGAATCCGGGCCGAATCACCGCGACTCGCTCCCGATCTCGTCCCAAGCCCTTTCCCCCGCAACAACCGTGCCTCGCCGCAGGCGCCGGTTCCGCCGGTTCCGCCGTTCCCCCGATCGGCCACTCGCGTGCACCTTGCATGCCCCGGCAGCACCACCATCTCTCATGTTGCACGGTCGCCTCCCCATTTCCCGGATGGGCAAATTGCAACAAAAAATCCATTTTTTTATTGTATTTCTTATTTTTTTTGCAATTATAACAATGGAGCATGAAAAATGAATAGGGAGTCAAACTTGAAGTTTGGAGTCCGCTCGAGACCCGGGTTTTCCTTTGTGGAGGTCCTTCTGGTCGTCTCGGTACTCGGAGTCCTGAGCCTGATCGGCATGTCCTTCATCTCAGGCGTTCGTGAGCAAACCATGGACGTCCGATTGCAGTCGGACACGGACCTTCTGAATCGCGCGGTGACGTCCTACCTGGCCAACAACGGCGACCTGAGCGATTGCGAGTCGGCGGAGGACGTGCTCGGGAAACTCAAATCAGCCGCCACCGAAGCTTCGGCCAAGCGAACCCTCGGATTCACCGGCTCTTTCGTCGATCCCCGGATCCAACCTGTATCCCAAAGCCAGGAAGAGGCGAAGTCAGGAAAACCACGGGTTGCCTGGAATACGACGAAACTTCGGTTCGAGATCAGGAACGACGGCCCTCCCGGTGTGAAACGGTTCGAAACCTCGGGTGATGGGAGCGGCATTCCCGAGGCCGTGGACGACCGGGCTGCCACCATGAAATTGGCGGTCGAAGACAATTGGATCTGGGACTACACCGACCGGGCAGTACCGCCCCCGATGGGAACGACCAGCGTAACAGTGACACCCGTGACGGAGGAGCCTCCCCCGATGCCCATCACACCTCCCACCCCCAGGAAAAACCTGCTGCCACCGGAGTTTTCCGTCCCCACGACCACTCGACCGATCACGGAGTTCGACCTTCCCCTGATCTTCACCAATCCGAATCCCTCGGGTTCCTCCAAGATCGTCTACTCCATCGACTACGGGAACTGGATCGACTTCGATGGCGTCGCCATCACCGTGCCTCCTGGATCGATCGTGAAGGCCCAGGCGCTGCCCGAGAACGCGGACGCCTACTACGCGAGCAGAGTTTCCCAGGAAAGCTACTCTGCATCGCCTGTGAAACTCGAGATGCCGGAAATCGGCTCCTCGGCCACCTCTTTCGCGAGCCGGTTCGCGCCGCGATGCCCGCCCAGAAGCGGCACGACCACGCCGCCATCGTCGGAGACCGACAGCACCGGCGGTTCGACCCGCTTGTCGGACAGGATGGGCGCC
>JAUIGT010000552.1 GCA_030432615.1 Verrucomicrobiia bacterium | reverse complement strand
CACCCCGAGCAACACGCAGGACTCCCGCACCCGCGCGAAACTGGGATTGGCGGCCAGTTTGTCGTATTTCCCCTGCAGCACGGCCATGTCCTCGCTGTCACCATAGATGTTGTCACCGAGGAAGAGGAACAACTCCGGCCTGGCCGCCGCGACCGCATTCCAGATCGGCATCGGCTTGTCCTGGTGACAGCAGGAACCGAAGGCGATCCGTTCCAGTGGTTTCTCGGCGGCCGCACTGCCCCATCCGACAGCGAGGGACAGGAAACCGATCAGGAATCCCTTTCCGCCTCCGCCCCGTTTCCTCTGCCGTACTCTCTGGAAAAGTTGCGCCGTCATGCGAGGAGACTCCGCCGCTCCCTGCCGGTCGGCAAATCAAAATCTCTTCGCATTGACGAAGGGCCTGCCCTAGCTTGACTCCGTCCACCGTCCCATGCCTGATATCGGTCATTTCGACAAAGTACTCGCGCACGCCGAGGCCTCCCTGATCCCCTTGCGCCGCGCGGCCAAGGATCGCAACGAGCTGCTCCAACTCTACCGGCGTTTCCTCAAGAAGGAGAATCACCGGATCCGGCTGCTGCACCGGCAGGGAGCCGGCGGCGTCGAGATCGCGGAGAGCCGATCGCGACTGCTCGATGTCGTCATCAACGACCTGTTCTCCGCGGCCGTCCATGTCGGTCCCCTCACCTCGCCTCCCGAGAAGGCCAACCTCGGTTCGAGCCATCCCGTCACCCTCCTGGCCAGTGGCGGCTACGGTCGGGGCGCCCTGAACCCCGGGAGTGACATCGACCTGCTCTTTCTCCTGCCCGAAAAGGCGCGGTCGGTCTCCGACGAAGTGAAGGAGATGGTCGAGCAGATTCTCCTCATGCTCTACGACGTGGGGTTCAAGGTTGGCCACGCCGTGCGCTCGATTTCCGAGACGCTCAAGTTCGCGAACCAGGACCACCAGACGAAGACCGCGCTCCTCGACGCGCGATTCATCGCCGGGGACGCCTCGCTGTTCGACGACTTCAACGAACGCTTCTTCAAGACCTGCATCAAGGGACAGGAACGGGAATACCTCGCCGAACGAAGCCGCGACATCCGCGCCCGGCACAAGAAGTGGGGACGCACCGTCCACCTGCAGGAGCCGAACGTGAAGGAGGGTTGCGGCGGCCTGCGCGATCACCACAATCTCATCTGGGTGCTCTGGGTCCTGCGGCGCTCGCGCGACCTCCAGGAGCTCGTGGCGGAAGGACAACTCACACTCACCGCCTACAAGGAAACGGAGAACGCCTACGAGTTCCTGATGCGGGTGCGCAACGCCCTGCACTACGCGCAGAAGGGGCGCTCGGGCGATATTCTCACCCTGAGGCACCAGGGCATCATTGCCACGGAATTCGGCTATCCGCAGAGAACCATTCTCCGGCGCAGCGAGGAGTTCATGCGCGACTACTACACCCACACCCGCAATCTCTACCAGCACAGCACCTCGCTGATGCAGAGTTTCGAGCTGGAAGTGGTGGACGACAGCACCGGTCCCGTGCCTTTCATCAGCTTCCTCGCCCGGCGACGTGCGCCCGAGGAGCACTTCGACGGCTTCTTCAGCCGCGACGGGCTCATCTTTCCGGAAAATCCGCACCTCTTCGCCGAGGACCCGCAGCGGATGATGCGGACCTTCCTGCACACCCAGCAACGCCATCTCAAGCTGAGCCCCGAGATCCGCAAGGTCTTCAAATCCAGCTACGCGCTCATCACCAAGGAATTCCGTCGCAATCGCTCGAATCGGGAAACGTTCGAGGAAATCCTCCAGCACCGGGGTGATGTCGCCCGGATCCTGCGCCAGATGCACCGGGTCGGTTTCCTCGGACGCTACCTGCCCGAATTCGGAGCGCTGACGGATCTCGTCCAGCACGAGTTCTTCCACCGCTACTCCGCCGACGAGCACACCCTGCGCTGCATCGAGCAACTCGACGCCCTCGCCAGTTCGGAAGATCCCAAGACCACCTTCTTCCAACGCCTTTTCCGCGACCTCGACGATCCCTACATTCTCTACCTCGCCCTCATCCTCCACGATACCGGGCGGGCCGAAAATGTTCGTCATCACGAGGATGCCAGCGCCATGCTGGCCAGCCAGGTCTGCACCCGGCTGCGCATCTACGGGGAGCGGCGGCGACTGCTGACCTTTCTCGTCGACCATCACCTCACCTTCTGGAAGACGGCCACCACCCGCAATATCGACGACCCGGTGACGATCGAGGAGTTCGCCAACTCGATGCAGAATCGCTCCTACCTGGAGATGCTTTTCCTCTTCACCTACGTGGACTCCCGAGGAACCAACGAGGAGGCCTGGAACGACTGGAAGTCGTCTCTGATGCACCACCTCTACCAGAACACCATCACCTGGTTCGAGGACCGGGCCGCCTTCAACGCCAAGGCCAATCGCCCTCCGGAAACGCACAAGGCCAAGATCATCGACCGCATGCCGCCCGAACTCCACGAGGAGATCGAGGCCCACTTCACCAAGATGCCGGAGCGCTATTTCCGCTTCCGCGGCGCCAAGAGCATCATGCGGCACCTGCAGTTGTTTCACCGATTCCTCGAGAAAGTCCCCCGACCAGGCCTCGACAGCGCCATTCCGGTCGTGGGTTGGGAGGCGCGGCCTTCGGAAGGATACAGCCTCGTCGAGGTGGTCGGCTGGAATCGCCACCATTTCCTCGCCAAGGTGGCCGGCGCCCTCGCGGCCCGGAATCTGAATATTCTCAGCGCCGACATCTTCAGCCGGGAAGACGATCTCGTCCTGGATATCTTCCGGGTCTGCACCACCAACTTCGGCCCGGTCAAATCCGAGCGCGAAATGGAGCGTGTGGAGAAACTGATCGCCACCGAGTTCGGGATCAGCAACCAGGAGGTCGATTTCGAGACTCTGATCGGCTCCGAGGAAAGCCCTTCCCCCTTCCGTGAGAAACTGGAGATCGAGATCCCCCAACGGGTGTTCGTCTCCAATACCTTGAGTCCGGAATACACCGTCATGGAATTGCAAGCGCAGGATCGCATCGGGCTGCTCTACGATGTCTTCACGGTGCTGGGAAACCTGGACGTCGAAGTCGTCCATGCCCGAATCAGCACCCAGGCTGGAGCCGCGATCGACCGTTTCTACCTCATCGATTCCAACTCGGAAAAGCGCATCCTGGAGAAAGATCGCCTGAAGGCCATCGAACGGGAAACCACCCGCGTCCTCGGCTTCTGATCCGAACCGGGCGGGTCGACGGCGTTCCCTTGATTTCGCCCCCCCTCCAGGGGAAGTCCCGCCCAATGATCAGGGCTCCCAGACCGGTCGCCCCCGCAACAGGTCGTGGCAAACCTCGCCGGGCATCACCGCAAAGACGGGAAGTCGTGGCCGATGCAGCCGGCACTGCCGATCGATCGCTTCCCGGATCTGTCTCTCGCTGTAACGGGTGGAGAAATGCCCCAAGATCAGGACCTCGGGCTCCAGTTCGGTTGCCAGGGAAATGACCTCGTCGAGCGCGGAATGCCGCAGGTCCTGGCCGCGCGATTCGGCGTCTTCGCGGCTGAGAAAGGTGGCTTCATGGATGAGCACCCGCGTCGCCCCCCAGAACTCGGCGGTCTCCATGGGAGTGTCCCCCGAATAGGTCAGCCAGGTCTCGGTATCGAACTCCATGATCGCCTCCTCCCCACGCCTCTCCCGGAGCTCGGCGATCTCCTCGCTCTTCCGTCCCCGGAACTCCTCCTTGAGGCGATGATGATCGACAACCACCCGGTAGCTCAGACTCTTCACCTCCCCGGGCTCGCATTCCATGTGGCGATTGGCAAAGGCCTCGATCCGCGCCTTCGCCTTTCCCAGGTCATGCGAAGTCCCGGGATTCATTGGCAGCCAGCGATTCTCCTGCCCCTCCTGGAGATGAAACCGGTCGAAGCCCTGGAGAAATTCCCTGAGAGCCGGAAACGATCGGCAATCCCGCGGATAGAGCACCACCGGCAACCCTCCCGCGCGGACGTTCAATTGGAGGAACTGGTCCAATCCGGCGAGGTGATCGCGATCCGAATGGGAAATGGCCACGGTGCGGGCTTTCCGCGACTTCTGCATCAACGCCGCACTGGCACCGTCGCCGCAGTCGAGGAGCAGCGCCA
>JAUIGT010000551.1 GCA_030432615.1 Verrucomicrobiia bacterium | reverse complement strand
TGGACATCGAGGAAGCCGCCTCGAGTCGCGCCGAGACCACCCTCACGCCCCAGGCCGACGGTTCCGTGCTGGCCTCGGGCGAGGCGCCCGACCGGGAGACCTACACGCTCAAGGCCACCACCACGGTTCCGTCGATCCGTTTCGTCCGCATCGAGGCCCTGACCCATGAGTCGATGAAACGGAATGGACCGGGGCGGGCCGGAAACGGGAACTTTGCGCTGAGTCACCTCAAGGTGTTCGCCTCGCCGGTCGATCGCCCCGGCACCGAGAAAACCCAGCTGAAACTGGTATCGGCCCGGGCCACCCACGAGCAGAACGCCGGCAACCTCTCCGTCGCCGCCGCCATCGATGACAAACCGACGGGCACGGGCTGGGCGGTGGATGCGGGAGGGATCGGCAGCGACCAGGCGGCGGTGTTCGCATTGGCCGAGCCGCTGGAATTCGCCAAGGGCGTCGTGCTCGAGTTCCAGCTCACCTTCGCCAACAACGGGCAGCACAGCCTCGGGCGGTCCCGGTTTTCCGTCAGCGCCTCGGAGGCTCCCCCGGTGATCGTGGGCGAGGGACGATCGGAAGCGCTCGCTGAAGCCTTGGCGGCCCTGGCCGAAGGCACGCAGGAAACGGAGCATCGGGAGGTCCTGTTCCCGTTCTTCGCCGCGGGGGACTCCCGCTGGGTGAAGCTCGACGCCGCGGTGCGCGATTCCCTGCGGGACAAGCCGCAGCCGCGACTGACGAAAGTGCAGGTGACGAGCGAGGGCTTTCCCCCCACCAAGCACCATGCCGACGGGCGGGGCTTTCTGCATTTCTATCCCGAGACCCATTTCCTCGAGCGGGGCGATCCCAACCAGAAACGGGGCGTGGCCGAGCAGGGGTTTCTCCAGGTGCTGATGCGGGACGGCAAGTCGGCGGAAGACTGGCGGGTGAGGCCGCCGGAAGGTTGGACGCGGACGAGCTTTCGACGAACCGGTCTCGCCAACTGGATCACCGACACCGAGAGCGGCGCCGGCCACCTCCTGGCCCGCGTGATCGTGAATCGCGTCTGGCATCACCACTTCGGCCGGGGCATCGTGGCCACGCCGAACGACTTCGGGCTCCAGGGCGAGGTGCCGACCCATCCCGAGTTGCTGGATTTTCTCGCCCGGCGCCTGATCGAGAACGGGTGGAGCCTCAAGCAGCTGCATCGCGACATCCTGACCAGCGCCACCTGGCTGCAGGCCGGCGATCCGGATGCGGAGAAGGAGCGGATCGATCCGGAGAATCGGTGGCTGTGGCGGTTCCGGCCGCGGCGGCTCGAGGCGGAGATCGTGCGCGACTCCATGCTGGCGGTGTCCGGCCAGCTCGACCCGGCAATGTTCGGTCCCGGCACCCTCGACGAATCGCAGCGGCGGCGGAGCCTCTACTTCACCATCAAGCGCAGCCGCCTGGTGCCGATGATGCAAATCTTCGATCAACCGGAACCGCTCGTCAGCCAGGGCCGGCGCCCGAGCACGACCATCGCGCCCCAGGCCCTCTTCTTTCTCAACAACGCGCAGGTGGTGAACTGGGCAAAGGCGATGGCCGCGTCGCTGCCGGGGGACGACACCGACGCGGCGATCCGGGAAGTCTACCTGCGCACCCTCGGCCGCGAGCCCTCCGGGACGGAACGGGGACGCGGGCGCGCGTTTCTCGACGCCCAGGCGGCCTCCTACGATTCGCCGGATGCCGGCCGTCTCGCCCTCGCCGACTATTGCCAGGCGATCTTCGGGCTCAACGAATTCATCTATCTTCCATGAACGCCGACGCCTTCTCCCTTTCCCGCCGCCGACTGCTGCAACGAGCCGGGGCCGGCTTCGGTTCCCTCGGGCTCGCCGGGCTCCTCGCGGAGGAGGGCCTGCTCGCCGACGACCTCGCCGATCCCCTGGCGCCGAAGCGGGCGCATTTCGACGGCAAGGCCAAGTCGGTGATCTGGCTCTTCATCAACGGCGGCCCCAGCCACGTCGATACCTGGGATCACAAGCCGGAGCTGGAGAAGATGGACGGGAAGGAACTGGAGGGCTTCGACAAGGAGACCGGTTTCTTCGCCAACGCCGTCGGGCCGCTGATGAAGTCGCCCTTCGAGTTCACCCCGCGCGGGGAATGCGGCAAGATGGTGTCGTCGATCTTTCCCAAGCTCGGCGAGCACGTCGACAAGATGGCCTTCATCCACTCGGGGCACACCGAGTCGAACAACCACAGCCCGGCCCTCTTCATGATGAACTGCGGCCAGCCGCGCATGGGCCTGCCCTGCGCGGGTTCCTGGGTAACCTATGGACTGGGAAGCGTGAGTCGCAACCTGCCGGCCTTCGTGGTCATGTCCGACCCGCTCGATCGAGGCCTCCCGAAGGGATCCGCCGCCAACTGGGGCGCGGGTTTCCTTCCCAGCGTCTACCAGGGGACCTGGCTGAAGCCGAAGGGCGATCCCATCGACAACCTGCATCGCCCCGCCCACATGAGCGACGACCAGCAGCGCCGGCAACTGGCGCTGATGGATTCGCTCAACGCGGACTACGCGGAGAGCCGTCCCGGCGAGGCCGACCTCGAGGCGCGCATCAAGAGCTTCGAACTCGCCTACCGGATGCAGAGCGCGGCGCCGGAGGCGCTCGACATCGATCGCGAACCGGAGTCCATCAAGCGGCTCTACGGGGTCGGGGAAAAACGCTGCGATCATTTCGCCCGCCAATGCCTCACCGCCCGCCGGTTGGTCGAGCGCGGGGTTCGCTTCGTGCAGATCTACTCCGGCGGGATGGAGAACCAGCGCAGCTGGGACGGGCACTCCGACATCGAGGGCAACCATCGCCAGTTCGCCGGCGAGACCGACACCCCGATCGCCGGGCTCCTGGCCGATCTCGAGCAGCGCGGGCTGTTGAAAGACACGCTGGTGATCTGGGGCGGCGAGTTCGGCCGCCTGCCGCTTTCCCAGAAATCCAAGAAGCCCGGCCGCGACCACAACCCGCACTGCTTCACCACCTGGATGGCCGGCGGTGGTGTGAAAGGCGGGGTCAGCTACGGGGAGTCCGACGAGATCGGGCATCACGCCGCCGTCGACAAGGCGCACGTCAACGACATCCACGCCACGCTGCTGCACCTGCTCGGCTTCGATCACGAGAAGCTCACCTACGTTTACAACGGTCGCCGTTTCCGGCTCACCGATGTGGGTGGCAAGGTGATCCGGCCTCTCCTCGCGTGAGGGGAGGAATGGGGATACGGGAAAGCGCCCAATCGCGGCTTCCCCTGCGGCCGCATTCCGCCTAGGATTCCGCTCTTTTCCCGGAATCTCCGGGCCCTCTTTTCCTGCCATGAAAACCCTGATCCTGTCCCTGATTCTCGCCCTTCCCGGACTCGCCGGTGCCGCTCCGCTCGTCTACGAAGGCACCGACGGCCCCGGCAAGGGGAAGCACCTCGTCTTCCTCGCCGGCGACCACGAATACCGTTCCGAGGAGACGCTCCCGGCGATGGCCCGTCTGCTGGCCAAGCACCACGGCTTCAAGTGCACGGTGCTCTTCAACATCGATCCCGAGACCGGCGAGATCGTGGCCGGCAACTCCAACATGCCCGGCATGGAGGCGCTCGATACCGCGGACCTGGCGGTGGTGTTCCTGCGTTTCCAGGCCTTCCCGGAGGAACAGATGAAACACCTCGATGCCTACCTGGAACGGGGCGGTCCGGTGGTGGGGCTGCGCACCGCGACCCACGCCTTCAAGATGGGGAAGGACGATCCTTTCCCGAAGTATTCCTTCAACTACCAGGGCGACGACTACAAGCTCGGCTTCGGGCACCAGGTGCTCGGCCAGACCTGGGTGGGACACTACGGGAAGAACCACCAGCAGAGCACCCGCATCACCATCGTGCCGGAGAAGAAGGGGCACCCCATCCTCCGCGGCGTGAAGGATATCTGGGTCCAGGTCGGCGGTTACGTCGGCGATCCCACCAGTGGCGAGGTCCTGACCATGGCCCAGCCGCTCAACGGGATGACGCCCGACTCGCCCGCCGACGAGACCAAGCCGCCGATGCCGAGCGAGTGGACCCGCACTTATCGGGGAGCTTCCGGAAACGAGGGAAGGGTCTTCACCACCCTCTACGGCACCTCCGAGGACATCACCAACGAGGGTTACCGCCGCCTCCTC
>JAUIGT010000550.1 GCA_030432615.1 Verrucomicrobiia bacterium | reverse complement strand
TCCTGGCTGGCGATGAGGGCGTTGAGGTCGTCCGCGGTGAAGAGGAAGCGATCGATCCGGTTGTCGAGGGCAGCCTGGTAGAGTGCGTCGAGCTTTTCCTCGGCCGCTTTCACCTGGGACTCGGTGGCGTTCGGCTCGGGCACCTCGACCGGGGTCTCGCTGGTGACGGAATCATCCTCGAACCAGGCACTCTGCTTCTGGAACACGAAGGTGAAGAGGGTCACGAGGATGCCGAAGACCACGACCACGGTGATGAGAATGATGCAGCCGGGCCACGGGGAGGAAATGGGCGCCAGTTTCTCGGCGGGATCGGTGGCGTCGGAGGGGGCAGCGTAGCCGGCATTGTCGGTTGGTTGATCTGGAGTGGCCATGTGGGGGAGAGGTCGGGTTCCTCACCATGGGCGGAAATCGCGGGGACGCCAGCGAGAAACCGGTACGCAAGCACCCCCGATGGATCGCTCCACCGGGGGTGCTACGTCTCTCTATCTCTCTCGGGCGCCCGCCAGCCAAAGCGGGCGCACCATCATCATCATGCTGCAAAAAGCTTGGTCACCGGCGTGCCGTCGCTGGCCACGGTGAACGGACGCTTGGTCGGGCTGTAGAGGATCTGGTCGAGCGGCAGGCCCAGGGCGTAGCCGATGGTGGCGTTGAAATCGAAGACCGTCACCGGATCCTCGACCACGTTCTCGCCCCGTTCGTCCGTCTTGCCGAAGCGACGTCCACCGACGATGCCGCCGCCGGCCATGATGCCGGAGAAGGCCTGCGGGTAGTGATCGCGACCGACGTTCTGGTTGATCTTGGGCGTGCGTCCGAATTCGCTGGTCAGGACCACGAGAGTGTCGTCGAGCAGGCCGCGGGTTTCGAGATCCTGGAGCAGGGTGGCGAAGCCCTGGTCGAGCGACTCGCAAAGCTGCGGGGTGCGCACGAAGTTGCTGGTGTGGGTGTCCCAGCTTCCGAGGTTGACCTCGACGAAGCGCACGTCGTTCTCGACCAGCCGGCGAGCCAGCAGGCAGCCCTGGCCGAAGGTGGTACGGCCGTAGGCGTCGCGCACCTTGTCGTCCTCCTTCGAAAGGTCGAAGGCCTCGAGATCGGCGCTCTTCATCAGGGTGACGGCATCGTCGTACATCTCCGTGTAGGCGCGGACATCCTTGATGCCGTCGTAGCGCTGGCGAAACTCGCCGGCCAGTTCCTGGGAGAGATCGTAGCGGAAATCGAAGTCCTGGTCCTTGAAGCGGCTCTTCACGTTCTGGAGGCCGCGCTCGGGATTGTTGATGAGCAGGGGCTGGAACTTGCCTTCGAAGAATCCGCCACCGGGGTGGCGACTGCCACCGCCGACGACGACGTTGCCCGGAAGGGTGGGATTGAGACGGTCCTGGAACTTCAGCAACCACGCTCCGAGGGCCGGATGCTTGATGGTGCCGCGCAGCGCGTAGCTGGTGTGCATCAGGTAGTTCGCCTGCTCATGGGCGCCGGAGGCGGAGAGCATCGAGTTGATGATCGCCATGTTGTGCGCCTGCTTGGCGAGCCGGGGCAGGTATTCGGAGATCTGGACACCCTTGACGTTGGTGTCGATGGGCTTGGTGGGCCCCATCGTCTCCGAGCCGGGTTTCATGTCGAAGGTGTCGAGGTGGCTCATGCCTCCGCTCATGTAGAGGTAGATGACCCGCTTGGCGGTGGCGACCTTCTGCTTGAGGTGGCTGCCCTCGCGGGCCGCGAAGGCGGACCGGGTGAGGGCGGGGGCCATGCCCACGCCGAGCAGCGTGCTGGCCGTCCGTGCCGCGAAGGTGCGGCGGGTCATTTCGTTGGAGCGGTTGAGTAGCGATTTCATGGTAGCGGGGAGCTTGGGGCTAGGAGCTTGGGGCTAGGAGCTTGGGGCTAGGAGCTTGGGGCTAGGAGCTTGGAGTGTGAATGGGAGAGCTTGACTGGGAAGAGTTGAGGCGGCTAGAAATCGCGGATGAAAGTGCGATTTCGATTTCAGACATTGGAGATCTGGAAGAAGGCGACGGAGATTGGTGATCGGTTGATGGACATCGCGGATCGCTTGGAAGAGCGCCGACTTTTTCGCTTCTCCGAACAGATGAGGTCGGCGGCTTTGAGCGTTTCCAACAACATTGCCGAGGGTTCGGGGAGCGCGTCGAACGCGGATTTCGCCAACTTCCTCAACATCGCGAAGCGATCCGCGTTCGAGAATGCGAACATGGTGCTTTCGTTCCACCGCCGCCGCTTCATTTCCGAAGAGAAAGCGGAAGCGCTGATGGAGGAACTTGAGATCGAATGTCGCATGATCGAATCGTTTCGGAGGAAGTTGAAATCGTAAGCTGGTTTGCGAACTCCACGCTCCTCGCACCACGCCCCCTGCCTCCTTACTGTTCGAACCAGAATTCCTGGCCGTTGAGGAGGGCGAAGGCGATGTCCTGGTAGAGATTGCCGCCTCGTTTCTCCGCGTGGGAAAGCAGGAGCTTCCGTTCCTTGTCGGTCGGTTTCCGGGTGAGGAGGCTGAGGTAGATGGCGTCGATCTTGGCTTCCGGCGTCTTCGCCTCGGCGACGCTGCGGGAGAGGACCGATTGCGGGTGCATCACCTGTCCGAAGGTGCTGCCGTTGAGCAGGGCCAGCGCCTGGGGCACCGAGGCGTCGGCGTTGGCGTTCTCGATGGTGTCGCGGTCGGATTGGCCGAACTCGCGGAGGAAGTGTCCGAGTGGAGCGGGTGAGTTGATGTGGGCTGCCCGGATCATCGAGCTGAAGGTGCTCTTGCGGAAGCTGGCGTACTGCTTGCGCTGGTTCGGGTCATCCATGCTCATGGTGGACATCTCTTCCTCGATCATGGCCTTCTCGGCTTCGGCCTGGATCTTGCGGAGCTGGGCGGAACTGTTGCCATCGCCGTCCATCATCATGGGGCTGATCTCCACCTCCTCGCCGTTGGGAAGGTTCATGGCCACTTCCTGAACATCGGTCTTCTCCATGAACGGGTGGTAGACCTCCTCCATCACCAATTCACGCAATCGGGTGCGCATCCGGCCCACTTCGCGGCGAAGTTCCGCCACTTTCTTGCTGTCCTTGGCTTTCTCCGCTTCGGCGATCTGGGCGCGGAGGCCTTCTTCTTCCTTCTCCAACTCCTTCTGGCGCTGGGCAATCATCTTGGCCGCCTCGACCAACTGATCCTCGGAACTTTCTTCGAGCACATCCTGCATCGCTTCCTGCTCGGCCATGCGAAGCTGGAAGATCTGGTCCTTCTTCCAGTCGTCCATCTCCGGCGTGGGATTGACGAGGGCGACGAGGGAATCCCAGATCTGCTCGGCCGACAGGCGGCGCATCACCGGTCCGACGAAGGTGTAGGGTTCGCCGGCGGTGAGATCCTGGCGACTGGCCTCGCGCTGGTAGACCTGCGAATTCAGGACCAGGCGCAGGTAGGCCTTCATGTCGTATTCACAGGCGATCATCTGCTGCTCCAGGAAGTTCATCAGCTCGGGATGGCTCGGCTCGGAGTCCTCGGTGAACTCGTCGACCGGTTCGTGGAGTCCGGCTCCCATCATCTTCTTCCAGAGGCGGTTGGCGATGACCTTGGTGAAGAGCGGGTTCTCCTCGGAGGTCATCCAGTCGGCGTAGATGGCGACGCGTTCCTCGGGATCCTTCGCCTCGGGATCGGCGCCGAACATGGTGCGCGGGGTGACGACCTCGTTGGGCTTGGCGTTGTCGTACTTGTAGTCGTGCGGCAGCTTGGGCAGGGAATTGCGGTGGCTGACCACGTAGTTGTTCCGCACCAGGCGGGTGATCTCGGTCATGGCGGCGCGGAGATCCTTCTTCTGCTGGTCGCCCATTTCCTCGGCCTTCTGCACCATGCGCTGGGCGTCGGAGACGGCGCCGTAGTTCGAGCCGCTGGGGTTCACCCCGTAGGTGAAAGCCGCCATGTGGTAGAAGTCCATCTGCGTCCAGGTATCGAAGGGATGATCGTGGCACTGGGCGCATTCGAGGCGGGTGCCGAGGAAAACGCGGACGGTGTTGGCCATGTGATCCAGCGGCATACCGCGGTCGCGGATGTAGTAGCCGACGGCCCCGTTTTCCCAAGCCTGGCCCTGGGCGGTGAGCAGTTCGTGGACGAACTTGTCATAGGGCATGTTGTCGCGCAGGGCGTTGCGAACCCAGTCGATGT
>JAUIGT010000549.1 GCA_030432615.1 Verrucomicrobiia bacterium | reverse complement strand
AAGGTCGACACCGTGCCCCCCGCCGCTCCCCCAAGAAAGCGAAATCACTCCAAGCCCCGGGATTCCAACATTCCAACATTCCAACATTCCAACATTCCAACATTCCAACATTCCAACCGAGAACCGAGAACCGAGAACCGAGAACCTCCCCGGTTGACGCCCGAACCTTTCGTGGCATTGGTGAGGCTTACTCTTTCACGCACTCCCACTTCCATGGATTCCGACGATCTCAACGCCATCGATACCGAAGCCCTCAAGGCCCGCCTGGGCCAGCTCCGGAGGTATCTTTGACTTCGAGAACCTGGTGGCAAAACTCGGCGGGCTCGAGGCAGAGATGAGCGCGCCCGGCTTCTGGGACAACAAGGAAGCCGCTCAGAACAAGATGGGTGAGGTCGCCCGCCTCAAGGGCAAGATCACGCCCATCAACGGCCTGACCAGCCGGATCGACGACCTCGAGGTCCTGGTCGAGATGGCCCGGGAAGAAGAGGACGAGCAGGCAATCGGCGAAGTGCTCGAAGAGGTCGAGAGCATCAACCGCGACCTCGACCGGCTCGAATTGCAGACGCTGTTGAGCGGCGAATTCGATTCCGGCAACGCCTTCCTCACCGTCCATGCCGGCGCCGGCGGTACCGAGGCCTGCGACTGGGCCGACATGCTCTTCCGCATGTACAAGCGTTGGGCCGAAGCCAAGGGTTACAAGGTCGAAGTCGTCGATGTCCAGGAGGGTGACGAAGTCGGCGTCCGCGGCGCCACGCTCCGCATCGAGGGAGAAAACGCCTACGGTTTTCTCAACTGCGAACGCGGCGTCCATCGCCTCGTCCGCATCTCCCCCTTCGATTCCAACGCCCGCCGCCACACCTCCTTCGCCAGCATCGACGTGTCGCCCGAGGTCAACGAAGACATCGAGATCGAAATCGATGACAAGGACATCGAGATCAAGACGGCGCGCAGCGGTGGCAAGGGCGGCCAGAACGTCAACAAGGTGGAAACCGCCGTCCAGTTGACCCACTTCCCGACCGGGATCCAGATTCGCTGCACCGCGGAACGAAGCCAGCACAAGAACCGCGACCTGGCGATGAAACTCCTCAAGGCCAAGCTCTACCAGCTCGAGGAGGACAAGAAACGCTCCGAGATGGACCGTCTCTACGGCGAGAAGGGCGAGATCGCCTTCGGCAGCCAGATCCGTTCCTACGTCTTCCAGCCCTACCAGATGGTCAAGGACCTGCGGACCGGCTGCGAGACCGGCAACATCCAGGCGGTCATGGACGGCGACCTCGACGATTTCATCGAGGCCAAGCTGCGCGGACAGAAAGCCGACGGCAGCAACGGGGACGTGGAGTAATTCCTTCTGGAAATCGACGTTCCGCGCTATTCTTCACGGGTCACGTGTCGATGACGCCCACGGCGACTTGGCGGACACCCCGTCGAGTCGCGCTGGCATCCATCGAACTGGCGGCAGCCCATTCCCCCCGAACATGAGCGTGGCCCAGCGGTTTCTCCTCCTTCTCTTGCTCGCCTTCTTCTCGTCCGCCACGGCGAACGCCCAGGAAAGCGTTTCGCTTCCGGTCGACCCCGCGGCCATCATCGACCAGCACCTCTACACCGATTCGGAGAACGCCTGTGGCCCCGCCGCCGTCGCCAACAGCCTGGTGTTCGGCACCGAGCCCATGAGACAAGCGTGGGGGAATTTCGTCGGTGGCGACGATCGGACCCGCCTCCGCTTTCTCGTGGATCGCTGGTTTCGAAGCCGCGCCTCCCTCGAGTTTCCGACCAAGAAACGACTCGCCATCGACGGAGTCCTCGAGGAAGACCTCGCCGCCGCCTGCGCGGAAATGTCCCGGGATCTCCGGCTCCCATTGCTTCAGGGCACCTACCTCGACCGATTGGCCGGCGAGAAATCGCCCGCTTTCCTCGCCCGCGTCCACGAGGCCCTCCTGGAATCGGTCGAGAACGGCGTGCCCCCGATCCTGAGCCTCAAGAGTTACGTAGCCCGGCGCCTGGAGCGACTCGACGGCGGCGTGGGCTGGATGGTTGCCGAGCACCACTGCGTCGTGGTCACCGGGGTGCGCTCTTCCCTGCGTCCCGGTGATCTCGGATTTTCCGTCGATCTCATCGATCCCAACGGCGGCTACCAGACCAGTGCCTTCATCTACGCCGAGAACCAGCTCAACTTCCGCGCCCTGAAGGGATCGGAGGGAAACGGAAAATGGCTGAGCGGTCGTCCCTATCTGCTCGTCCAGGCTCCGGGCGTTCTCAGCATTCGCCCCGACAAGGCGGAGTGGCAGGACCGCATCATCGTCACGGCCAACTACCTGATCGGGGACTTCTGATAGCAGAACCAAATAAGATCTGGACGATTCGCAAGGCCTTCGGCTCTCGGGGCGAGACGCGCTGAGGGAAGGTAGCGAGCTACCTGACCGAGGCGGAACGAAGCATCCGGGACGCGAAGGCTCGCATCACAAAAAACAACCGAAGGCTGGGATCCTCTTTTTCCGTTTCTATCAATCGTCCAGGGGTGATCGGAATCCGGCATGAGGCGCCCGGAGCTTGTCATCTCCCCCGTTTAGCGTTTGGTTCGGAATTTCCACCGTGAAAATCGACATCGTCACCATCTTTCCCGAGATGTGCCTCGGGCCGCTCAACGAGAGCATCATGAAGCGCGCCCAGGAGGCCGGCAAGGTCACCATCGAGGCCCATGACCTGCGGGAGTGGACCATCGACAAGCATCGCAAGGTCGATGACATTCCCTACGGTGGTGGCCAGGGGATGGTGATGAAACCGGAACCGTTCTTCGCCGCGGTTCGGGACCTGAAACAGGATTCGCCCCACGCTCGTGTCGTCCTGATGACACCGCAGGGGCAACGGTTCGAGCAGTCCGTCGCCCGCGGACTGTCACACGAAGATCACCTCATCATTCTCTGCGGTCACTACGAGGGCGTCGATCACCGCGTCGTGGAGGCACTCGTCGATCTGGAGCTCTCGATCGGGGACTACGTCCTCACCAACGGCGCCATCGCCGCCACCGTGGTCGTGGATGCGGTGGTGCGCCTCCTTCCCGGCGTCCTCGGTGACGAGCGTTCGAACGAGGAAGAGAGCTTCGCCGATCCCGAGGTCACCGGTCACCCTCCCCTGCTCGAGGGCCCGCACTACACCCGTCCCCCGGATTTCGAGGGCATGACCGTCCCGGATGTCCTGCTTTCCGGAAATCACGCCAGGATCGAATCCTGGCGGCGGGAGAAGGGCATCGAACGCACGCGGGCGAACCGGCCCGATCTGCTGGCGGGAGAGGAGCGCTGAGATCGGACATCCAACAGGGTCAGATCCGCCAGCCAACCCTCTTCACTGGACGGCCCGCCAGTCGCCCTTGAGCACGTAGACCGGGTCGAGCCCGACGAGTTGGCGGAGCCGCTCGGCGATGTGGCGGCTTTTCTCGCAACCGCTTCCGTCGCAGTAGACGACCACCGGCTTTCCCATGGCCGCGGAGAGTTCGTCCTGAAGTTCGAAGACCCGGTCGCCCCAGTTGTCCTCGTTGAGCAACAGGGATCCGGGGACGTGACCTTTCTCATGCTCGGCGGCGGAACGGGCATCGATCCAGACGACCTCCTCACCGAGACCCGCCACCTGGTCGATGCGAATCTCCCACGGGTCCGTGGTCTCGGTCAGGAACCAGGCCGGAGCACGCGGATGCCACCAGGCCGACGCCGCGGCGATCCCCACCGAGATGCCGAAAATGGCAAGGGCCTGGACGAGGGTGCGGCGCATGACGATCGAACCGTTCATTTCACCGAGGTCGGTTCGTCGTGAACCGCGTAGTAGGCGAGCTGACGTTGATACTGCTCCAACTCGCAGTCGGTGACGATGCGAACGAAACCGAGGAGGGTTTCGTCGGTGGAATCGGGCACCAGGAGAATGCGATACTCCCGCCCCTCCTCGACGGTCTCGAGCGTGGCCTTCACCGATTCGCGGCTGGAGGAGATCTCCGTCACCCGGATGGGCTGGTCGCGGAGCACCTTGAACCGGATCTTCTTCGGTTCGGGAGATTCGCCAACGCCCCACTTCACCGTCGTTGGCTCGATGGACACGATGGCGGGAATGTTCACGTTCACCCCGAGGCGCACCTCGTGGGAACCGGGAACATCGGTGGTCACGTA
>JAUIGT010000548.1 GCA_030432615.1 Verrucomicrobiia bacterium | reverse complement strand
CGGGACGCCCAACTACATGGCGCCCGAACAGGCCGAGCATCCCGAGCAGGTCGATCACCGGGCCGACATCTACTCGCTCGGCGCGGTCTTCTACGAACTGCTCACCGGCGAGCCGCCGGACGGCCGCCTGCAACCTCCCTCGTCCTCGGTGAAGATCGACGTCCGCCTCGACGAGATCGTTCTCAAGGCCTTGGCCGATTCGCCCGAGCTGCGCTGGCAGACGGCCACCGATCTGCGGACCCAGGTGGAAACGATCGCGAGCACCGCTCCGCCCCCCCTGACCGATGTTCCTCCGCCTCCCGGGAAATCGGAAACGACTCCATCCAGCAGGGTCGCCGAGCCACCCCACAAGCGCAACGGCGCCCTCTGGCTCGCCATCGGCCTGGCGATTCCGGGAATTCCCCTCCTGCTCCTTGGCCTCTACACCCTGTTCCAGCTGCCCCGGGAACCGAGCTGGCATCCCGCCGTCGGAACGGTGGTCGCTACGTTCGGGATCTGGATCGGTGCCCTGGTCTTCTGCGGCGCCAGTCTGCTGAGTTTTCTCACCTGGTTGCGCCGAAAGGCTTCCCAGAAGCGAACATTCGTGGTCGCCAGCGTCGGGATCGCGCTACTCCTATTGGCGATGATCGTCGCGCCCGTAAGTATATTTGGCTCCCTCCGGGCAAACCACACCAGGGAAGCTGCGAAACAGCAAGCACATCATGCGGAACGCATTGAGATCGAAACTCGTACACGGCTGATCGCAAAGCTGAAGATCGAGGAGGAAGAAGTGACGGATAGATTGAAACGCCTTCGCCGAGATTTGGGCGAAGCTGCCAACCTTGAAATCCTCAGCACGGAACCGGAAAAAGCGAACGAGGCATCGCAGCTTTCCCGCAGGCTCCAAAACGAGATATCCGCCGCGGAGTATCGACTGGAATCGATCCGGATTCAAAAACAGGAAGCCACCGAAGCTCAACATCGAATCCTGGAAACTCAGGCGCCCCTTGACTCCGCTTCCCCTTCCCGTGATCGCGAAGGAGTGGTCTGGTGGTTCCTCATCCTGGTGAGCCTCGTCATCCTCGCGAGCCTGATCGTCAGCATCATCTCCTTGGCAACCCGAAGCGCCCGGGCCGCTGGGATTGGCTGCCTTGTCTGCGTGCTGGTGGGCATTCTGCTCATCGGAGCGAGCCTTGTCGGAATCCGGTTGTTTACCCTTCGAGCCAGCCCGAAGATCACCACGACCCACGTGTTCGAATCGAAATCGGGAGAACAGGTGACCGGCATGCCGGAACTCCGGCCCGAATTCGAACCGGAAAAGCATTCCACCTCCCACGAGCAGACCCGGCAGGAAACCCGGGTGGCATCCTCCCCGCGCCCGCCCGCCGCCGACAGCCCCGGCTTTCTCGCTCCTCCCGAAGGCGCCTCCTTCACCTGCGAACGCCAGGTCGCCATGCCCGGGGAGGCGCGGCTCGGAATCCGGGTCGACTACTCCCACCGCGACTCGGAGGAAGAGCAGGTCGGCGAGCCCCTCGTCGTGAAAACGCCCATCGATTCCGCCGAGGGAGTCATCCTGCGCTGGCTCGCCTACCCACCCGATCACCCCCCCGAACCGGGACGCTTCGTGATCGATTTCGTCGCCGCCAATACCGACAGGATTTTTCATCGCATCGAAGGGGAATTCCCCCCGAAAATGGTCGCGACCTCGCCGGATCAACCCTCGCTTCCGGAGCGCAAGGAACTGGCCTACCTCACCGAGCCGGGCAGTCGCATGACCTTTCGCCTCCTGCGAGCCTCCGAGGAGGACGAATCGACCGGGCTGATCCGCGACTGGTGCGAGGTCAATTGCACCCTCGAGTTCATCGATCCTCGAACGGAAGGTCGCCTCGCCGAATTCCAGTTGCCGGCGCGGGAGAGGCCGGAACCCGAGGCGCGGACAGTGGAGCCCGACGGCCACGGGTCGCATCGCGCTCCGCCCGATTACTACGCCCCCGGCCCACCGCAGCCCGAATCGAACGATGAACGATTTCCCGCAGCGCCGGAAGGCGCCGCCTTCGTCTGCGAACGCCAGGTCCTGGTGCCCGACGAAATCCGACTCGCAATCGCTCCGGAGATTACTCGACGGGACGGTGAAGCGGAACCGGTGGGCGAGCCGCTGGTCGTCCTGACGGCAACGCGGGGCGACGGAATCTTTCTCCGCTGGCGAGCCTATGCGGCCAATCACCCCTCCCACGCCGGCAAGTTCTTGATCGACTTGGTCTCGGCCGACACGGGAGCGATCGTGGAGCGATTCGAGGGGACGCTGCCCGAAGGAATGACGCCCACCACCCCCGACGCCCTGGCGCTCCCGGACCGGGCAAAACCGGTCGCCCTCTCCGCGCCCGGTCGAATGACCAAGCTTCGACTGATTCGCGGAACGTCCGCGCGGGAGGAGACCGGGCTGATCGACGATTGGTGCGAGGTCTCCTGCTCCCTCACCTTCGTCCACCCGGATGAGACCGGAATCGAACCCGCCTTCCAATTGCCCTCCGCCACTCCGTGAATCGAGTCTCGCCAGGGCTGAGATCTTTTCGTAAACAGGAGAAAACGAAATCCCCATGCCACCCTCACCACCCATCGATCTCGTCACCGCCCATCGCTGGTTTTCCGCCGATTTCTTCAACCGCACCTGGGGCTACCTCGACAAGGCGGACCGCACCTGCGAGGACGACCAGGCCATGCTCTCGCTGGCCCATGCCTCCCTCGCCCACTGGCTCCAGCGGGAGGATGCCACCCCGCAGAATCTCTCCGTCGGCCACTGGCTCCTCTCCCGGGTCTACGCGGTCCTGGAACTCGGAGAACCGGCCCATCGCTACGGTGTCCTCAGTCTCCGGAATGCCGAAGGAGAACCCGCCTTCTACCGTGCCTACGCCCACGAGGCCATCGCGCGAGCCGCCAGGGTCGGCGGGAACGAGGAGCCCTTTCGCGAGCACCTCGAAAAGGCCAAGGCCCTTCTCCCCGAGATTTCCGATCCCGAGGAACGGGCGCTGCTCGAGCCGGACCTGGCCGGGCTCGAGTCCTGACAAATTCCTGACATTTCGGGGCTTGTGACCGGCCCCGCCCAACCCGCAACCTCGTCTCGCGCCATGAAACTCCCTCGACTCACCTTCCTCGTCCTTCTCGGAATGACGGCTGTCCAGCTCTCGGGCCGCGAATGGACCTCGACCGACGGTCGCACCCTGGAAGCCGATTTCGTCTCGGCGACCGCCGACTCCGTCACCGTGAAACGCGCCGCCGACGGCCAGACTTTCACGCTGCCCCTGGCGTCGATCTCCGAGGCCGACCGGAAGTGGGTGAAAGAACGGATGGCCCAACCGGCGGGACCGGCGAAACCCGTGGAAGGTCCTTTCGCCGATCTCGTCACCGGGGACTGGGCCCTTTCCGAGCACGACGGCCTCCCCTTCGCCCTCTACGCCGCCAAGGACCTCGACGCCTCGAAAAAGATCCCGCTCGTCCTCGCCCTCCACGGCAAGAGCGACAACAACGAGAACGGCAAGCAGGTCGGCGGCTGGATGAAGATCTTCGCCAGCCCGGCGAATTTCGAGAAGCGCCCCTGCATCATCGTGGCCCCGCTCTGCTACCAGCCCTTCGGCGCCACCGGGGGCGGTTGGAACGACGAGCCGGGCGACAAGGCCATCGCCCTGGTCGAGGAACTCGTCGAGAACCTGCCCATCGACGAGAATCGCGTCTACGTGATCGGCTACTCCATGGGCGGCTTCGGCACCTTCCACCTCATCGCGGAGGAACCGAAACTTTTCGCCGCCGGCGTTCCCGTGGCCGGCTACGGGATGACCAGCCAGGCCGGCAGCTTCAAGCGCAAGCCGATCTGGCTCTTCCACGCCGCCGACGATGCCACCGTCAGCGTCGACGGGTCGAGGAACCTCGCCGAAGAGATGAAGCGCTCGGACGAATTCAAGTACACCGAGTATCCCACCGGGGGTCACGGCATCGTCGGCCAGGTCTTCAACGACACCGCCGTCCACGAATGGCTGTTCCAGCAGGGCGGGGAGAAGTGAGTTGCTTTCTTTTTCCCGTGATTGACGGGGCAGGCTCCCGTGGCCACGCTGGGCGGATGAGAAACCTTCTCGTTTCCGCCCTTTACCTTTCGGGGCTGCTGGTTTCGGCCAATGCCGCTCCCGAGCGCC
>JAUIGT010000547.1 GCA_030432615.1 Verrucomicrobiia bacterium | reverse complement strand
CGCCGACCCCATCGATCTCGGTCCCGTCGGACTCGGGCGACGCTATTTCCTCACCTTCGACACGGAGGGCGCGCCGCTGCGGGCGCTCTCGCCGGGGGACGCCACCGGTGGCCTCTCCCGCCCGATCGACAGCGAGGCCTGCGTGGTGGAGATCGCCTTCAAGGCGCCCGTTTCGCCGGACCACGAGGACCTGCTCGAAGCCAGGGTCTCGGTCGAGAGCCCGGTCGAGGCCCGCCGGCAGGATCGCCGCGCGGAAGTGCTGACCACGCTCGTTCCCCTCGATCCATGATGCTCCGCCTTCCATTCCGGGAAAGCGATGGCGCGGAGGGCAAACGTTCCCTCCGTGGCTTCACCGTGCTGGAATTGCTGATCTCGATGTCCATTCTCGCGGTCATCCTGCTGCTGCTGGCGCAGGCGCTGGACGCCTCCTTGACCCAATGGACCGGCAGCGCCGGGCGCTCCGACCTGCGGGGAGAATTGCGGGCCGCCTCGGAGTGGATGCGACGGGACCTTCAATCCGCGATCGTCGATCGCCCCGCCAACCTGCCGCCCCTGCCGGACTCGGTCACCGCGGACGCCCGCGCCTTTTTCGAGGATCGATGGTTCCTGCCGATCGAGATCAATCGGCGACAGGGCAGCTCCGGGGAAGGCGTTACTTTCGTCAACGCCGAACCGGGTTTCGACCAGATCGCTTTCGTGACACGCACTCCAAAGGTCCTGGCGGGCGATGCCGCCATCGAACGAGCACGGCTCGGACTCGATCCGCCCGACGAAGAAATGCCGGACGGCTTCGATGCCTGTCTCGCCGGCTACTACGTGGCCTACACCCGCGATTCGCCGATGGCATCCTCGCAACGATCGAGCCTCAAACTCTTTCGCCACTTCCGGTCCGGCGGCGCTTCCTTCGGCCAGGGACACAGCCGCGGGTTCGTGATCGCATTCAGCCAGCAGGTCAATGATCGCTTCGACGAAGCGGAGGTCGGTGGCGCCCGCCCCTATGCCGAACCCAATCCCGCCGCCTTACGCCAGGGAAAATTCGCCAACAGCGAGTTGCCGTTCCTCTTCGCCCAACGGACGGCCTCTCTTTCCTCGCTCGAGCCGGTCGATGCCAATGCTCCCTGGCCGGTCGATCCCCCGCTCGCGGGAAGCGGTCCCGACCTGCCGAGTCCGCCCGGGATGTATCCCCCGCCCACCTTTACCTGGGATCGCTGGATGGACCCCGACGATGTCATTCACGACACGCTCTTTCCCGACGAACCGATCGCCCACCATGTCGTCGGTTTCGAATGCCGAGCCTATCGCGAGGTGCGGGATGAAACCGGAGTGCCGACGCTGATGGACGCCACCCTGCTGAACGCCCACCTCGGTCTTTCCGGCGGCGAATGGCCGGCGTTGGTGCGACCGGATTTCGTGGATATAACGCTGACCGTGATTCCGCCCGAGATTGCCGCCCGGCTGGAAACCCGGGCCGACTGGCTCGGAAACGGCTCGGCCATCGCCCGCGACCTCATCGAACGCCACCGGCAAACACTCCGTCTCCAGCTTCCCGTCGGCCCGGCTCCGTGATACCGCATGAAACTTCCGATCGCCAGATTCCGGCCCGGCCGCGACGCCCGCGGCGTGGCCCTGCTGACGACGCTGATCATTCTCAGCGCCATCGCGTTGATCGTGATCAGTTTCCTGGCGCTCGCCCGCCACGAGTCCACCGTGTCCGGTTTCCAAGTCGATGACCTCCGCGCCGAGTTCGCGGTCGCGGCCGCGTTCCACGTGCCGCTCTTTGCCGGCGGCAGGGAACAGGAGTTGGGCATGCCGCTGCTCGACCAGGCCGGCACCGCCTCGCTGGCGGAGGCATCCCCGAACGCCCCGACGGTCTCTTTGCTGCCGGACCTTCCGCAAACCCAGGTTCTCCGCACCTTTCCCATCACCCACTTGATCGACGGAGATCCGGTGACGGAATCCACCCGTCCGACCACGGGCCTGGTCTCCCCCGAGCCGACTCCCAACGGCGAGAAACGCATTCGCTACACCTACTGGATCGAGGATCTCCAGGGCCTCCCCAACCTCGACGCCGTCGGCAGCTGGACCGACGATTTCGACGCAGGCGACACCCCGTTTCTCGCCGCCAACCAGATCCGGTATGGCTACGGTCCCGACGACCTGCGCACCACCGGTGGACCAGAACTCGACAGCGGTCGCCGCTATACCCTGCCGGACAGTCCTTCCCGATTCGGATTCCAGTTTCCGCGCCAGTTTCGCGGCCAAGACAGTTTCGGCCAGATCGCCCCCGGTCTCGATCCTCGCGAGATTTTCCCGCAGGCCTGGTCGACCGGGACCCTGAAGGCGGAGGAACATCCCTTCGCTCGCGCCGCGGAACTGGCCGCCCGCCGCCACTGGCTTCCCGGTTCCGGAGGAATGCCGCACGCGGAAACCACCATCGAGAACCGCTTCGCCACCGGCTTGCATTCCTACCATGACCGCCCGCTGGTTCCCTGGGGTCACGGCTACGCCGATGCCGGTCAGCCGCGTTACGCGCTCAATCACCTCGTTCGCCAGGCCGACGTCGATGAGATCGCGCGGATCATCGACACCAACCTGCCGAACTTCGTAGATCGGCGAGGCGGCTTCCCGGACGATTACGTGAAAACGCTCGCGGCCAATCTGATCGACTACGCCGACGACGATTCCCGTCCTACCCTGGGTGCTGGCTATCGGGGTGTCGACAGCTACCCGGTGGTGAACGAACTCTACCTGAAATTCGAGTATCAACTCGAGAAGCGGGGCTCCACTTTCCTCTACCGCTTCATCGCAACGCCCTACCTGGAATTCTGGAATCCAGGCAATCGTGTGGCCACCCTGGAGAATTTCCGATTCCGCTTCGACTTCACCAACTCCTTCGGCTTCTCGAGCCCGACCGGAGAGTTTCTCGACTTCCGGGATACGGACCCGGTGCGCAACGAGGCCTTCGACCAGCCCAAGACGATCGAGGTGATGGCCAATCAGTTCGAGATCGTCAGGCTGGGGGAAATCGAGTGGGAGTTTTCGGTCGATGCACCCGGCCTGGTGGATGCGCCGCTGATCGCCGTCTACGACTTTTTGGAAGGCGGCTACAGCAACGACAGCGAGGCCCACTTCGAGATTCTCATCGACGGCGGTGCGGGACCGACGGTGATCCAGCAGGAGAGTCGCCAGAGTTTCCGCTTCAAGGCTTTCTACGGAAGCAATGTGAAGGACCAGAGCGGACGCAGCCCGTTTCGCAGCGGCACCTACTTTTGGCGGGGCGTTCCCATCGGCATGAGCACCACGGGAGTGAAGGTCGGCACCAACTACGTGGATCCCTGGATGGGCTACTACACCACCGGCCAGCAATTGGAACTCTACTACGCCAACGATGCGTCCGTCCGGGGACGGAACTTCCGCTACAGCAAGGCCGACAACGAGCCCCGCTTCAAGGATCGCCAGCGGGTGCACGGCTGGCCGGACGGCGGCTACAGCTCCCCGGTCCCGCCCGGTCCTCCAGGGAGCTACCGGGTGACTCCCGAAGAGGACGCCGTCTCTGCCCCGGCGCCCGATGTCACCCTGGCACCGTTGCGCATCAACAACACCGACCGCTACTGGAGTGTCACCGAACTCGGCCACCTTCACGATCACCACATGTGGCATCCGCAACCCGGCGGCGGCTACGATTACATCGGGGAACTGACTTTCGAGAACGAACCGGAAAACCTGCTCCGGGATCTCAAGGACCAGGCCCTGCCCGACAGCCGCTGGGGCGGTGGAAGCACGCTGCGCATCGGTCGCAAGGAGTTCACCAGGTTCGACAAGCCCGGCATGCGGGCCAGCCAGTTGCTGGACCTGTTTCATACCGGCATCAACGGAACCAATCTCTCCATCATGTCTGGAGTTCCGGAATCCTACCGGCACTACGATCCTCGCGATCACCAGGCTCCTCCCACCGCCCGGACCGAGTTGGAAGCCGCGCAGGCACCGTATCGCGAACTCTATTCCCAGGACGAGCATGCCGAGAGTCTCTTCCGAAAGGTCCATGGCCAGCTGAATCTGAACTCCGTTCCAACCGTGTTCGAGATCGAGACCCTGCTGCGGGGAATGTTCGCGTCGTCGTCGGTGATGGCCGCCCCGGGTTCCACCGGGGTGCTCGACGACCTCGCT
>JAUIGT010000546.1 GCA_030432615.1 Verrucomicrobiia bacterium | reverse complement strand
ATACTTCCAGGACCAGGTCCGATTCTTGACATCGCCCTTGGGAACCACCAACCCGGTGTACTCGCCGATGAAGGCCCCCTCCGGAAGGTCCTCCGCGGCGAAGAGCCCGTAGCCGACATCATCGTTCGTCCACTTCACGTAGATCGGCGCCTGGTAGCCTTCGCGAAGCAGACGGGAAAACTCCTTGAACTGCTCGGGAGTGATCCGGCCCTTCTTTCCGTATTCCGCGTAGTCCTTCAGCCTGGTCTTTCGAAACATCGCGCAGGCATCGGAAAACTTCGTCTTCTGGATATACTCGATTCCCAACTCCGCAAAGAAGGCTCGCATTTCCTCGCCGGGAAAAACCTGGTCGAACCCGGGAACCTTCGGTGAGGGAGAGGCGAGCGGCTTCTTCCGCTTTTCTCCCGATTCCGAGTTGCCCTCCTTCCGCGCGGCTCCCGATCCGGATTCCGCTTTTCCCAGGAGGCGACGAATCAAGTTCTTCATGGCGGATCAATTTTCGGAAGGTTGGCTTGGAAGACAGGCGCTCACAACTCCACCGGGGGTCATTCGCCTCGGCGCTCAAGTTAGTTTATGAACGCCAGAATTCAACCGTTACGAATCTTCTCCCCCCTCCCTCGTTCCCGCCATTTCCGCGTCTTTACCATCCCCTGCTCTCTCCGCTAGCGTCTTGTCCATGAACATGCGTTGTCCAGCTCTTTCCATCCTTCTTCTACTTGCGATCCAGCCCCTGGCGTTCTTGTCCGGTCAGGAGACTTCCCCCGCCCCTGTCGTCATCGAGGCGGGTGAATACGACAGCCTCCAGGCCGCGCTCGACGCCCTTCCCGAGACCGGCGGTCTCGTGCGCCTGCCGGCGGGAACGTTCGAACTCACCGAACCCCTGGTGGTGAACACGCCGGAAACCCGGCTCGAAGGCGCCGGCGCCTCCACCCACCTCAAGAACATCAACGAGGAAGGGCAGCCGGCTCTCGTCATCCAGCCGGCCAACCGGGCCGACGATCCCAAGGCGCGGCTCTGGCGGGTCCAACTCGGCAATTTCCGGATCTCCGGCAACGAGAAGAGCGGTGACGGTGTCCACGCCGAGGGCATCCAGGAAATCTTCATCCACGGTCTTTCGGTCGATCACCACGGCGGCCACGGCATTTCGCTGATCGATTGCTACGAGGATCCCCGCATCGCCGATTCCATCATCACCTACAACAAGGACGCCGGGCTCTACATCCAGGCCGGGCACGATATCGTCGTCAACGGCAACCATTTCGAGGAAAATCAGGATGCTCTCCGTTGCGTCGATTCCTTCAACCTCTGCATGAACGGCAACAACCTCGACGATCACCTCGGCAACGGCGTCGTCATCGAGAACACCTACGGTTCCGTCCTGTCGGGCAACATGATCGAGGAGTGCAACGGCACCGCCATCATCCTCGACCGCGACTGCTACGGCATCACCCTGAGCGCCAATGTCATCGCCCACGACATGGAGGGCGGCATCGATCTCCGGGACGCCCACGGATGCTCGGTCTCGGCCAACACCTTCACCCTCGTCCACCGGTTTTCCGTCCGTGTCGGCCCCGACAGCGGCCGCATTGCCATCGGCGGGAACAGTTTTTCCAACAGCTACATGGGCGACGGAGAGCACAAGCGTAAGCTGGAGCACGAGAATCCGCTCCAGATCGACATGGGCACGGGCGTGCTCATCGAGGATGCCACCCATGTCAACGTCACCGGAAACACCTTCACCGGGCTGACCGCCGAAGCCGTGCTCGCCAAGGGCAAAGCCGGGAAAATCCTCGTCACCGGCAATCTGGTCACCGACTGGGGTCGCCACGCCGGGGAGAAGAAGCCCGAAGCCATCGCCGTCCCCGACCAGTACGGCAATGTCGTGAGCAACAACCTGGTCGACTGAGAGAGAACTACCCGGAGAAGCTTTCGCTTTCCTTCCCCGACGCCTTCTCTAGGGTTGCGGCATGTCCCGCTATCCCGACGAAAACATCCTGGTCGTTTCCCGTGCCCTCTTCGATGAACTCGGCGCCTTCGAAGGCCTGAGCCTCGAGCCCGAGCGCTACCTCCCCGCCCTGCTCGATCCGGCCAACAACTACTTCCTCGCCCGCGACGATGCCGAGGAAGATCCCGGCCACAAGCAGATCATCCCCTACGCCATCTTTCGCCACGGCGACCGATTCCTCCACTACGTCCGCGGCGGGGGCTCTGGAGAAAAACGGCTCGCGGCCAAGGGATCGATCGGCATCGGCGGCCACATCAACCAGGACGACTTCGACGCCCAGGCCCACCTCGACAAGGACACCTACACCATCGGCGTGGAGCGCGAAATCGACGAGGAACTCAACATCGAGGGCAGCCACGTGCAACGCATCGTCGCTCTCATCAACGACGATTCCAATCCCGTCGGCCAGGTCCACCTCGGCGTGGTCCATCTCTTCGAACTCGAAACCGATCGCGTCACCTCCAACGAGGACAACATCACCGAGCTGTCTTTCCTCACCCTCGAGGAACTCCAGGACCGGCGTGACCGTCTCGAAACCTGGTCGCAGCACTGTCTCGACGGCTTGTCGAAGCTACTCTGAAGCTGGCGCCCTCTTCCGGAAAGGCAGGCGCCGCACGATGGCCTCGATCTCCTCTCCTCGCAGGAAGCTGGTCAGCGCCAGCATCATCAGCCACTCGAAGAGGAACAGGTTCATCGTCAGTTCCAGCGCGAGGTGGAGCGCGAAACCGAGGGCGATCGAGAATCGTCGCGTTTCCCGGAACCACAGCCCGATCACCAGCCAGGCCTCGACCAGGATCACGAACCATCCCGCCAGTTGCAGTACCGGCGCGGAATGGGTCACCCACTCCGGCACCGGGAGACGCCCGTAGACGTCATCCAGTCGAAAAACATACCAGAGCGCGCTGCCATCCAGCCATTCCTCGCCGTCGAGCTTCAACAGCACGGTCGACAGGTAGATCGCGCACAACTGGAGCTGGATCAGGCGCAGGGCCCAGGCCGAACCCGCCGTCGCCGGCGCCGGCTCCTTTTTCCGCCAGGCATCCACCGACCAGCGCACGCCGACGGGGAGGAAGATGAGGTAGAAGGCGAACAACCGGAAGAAGATGTCTTCCCCGTCGAAGAGCAGGTGATTCCGATGCTGGATCGAGACCAGCCACACGAAGACGCAGACGGCATTGAATCGCGACCAGAGGCCTGCCGTCAGCATCAACCCGTTGGCCACCATGATCCAGCCGCACACCAGCAAGGCAGGCCCCGACTTCGGAAGCAGCGAGAACAGGGTCACCGTGTCGGGATCAATGGCCGCCCGCCCCGCCTCGTAAGGCACGGCACCGAGTTCCCCGAACCACTGCTCCATGTCCAGGGCCAGCAAGCCGAGGTTGATGGCTACCAGCAGGCCGAACCCGATTCGCAACCAGGCGCAGACCCGGGTATCGGCCGGGGCGAAAATCCGCTTGTCCAAGCGCCGGAGCCAATCGTTCAAGCTGGGAGTTTCTTCAGCCATGCTCACCTGCCAGATTCCTCCTCCGGTTTCGGGGCCAGTTCCTCGGTGTGGAAGCGCTCTGAGGTCTCGGGCGCCAGTTCACCCTCCTCTGATTGCGGCGGCAGGACGAGGATCTTGTGCCGCCACAGTTCCACCTCGACCGGCACGCTGCCGTCTTCCCGCCGCCCTTTCTCCCGTGCAAGGTAGCGCGCGAAAGCCGGCCAGATCTCGTCGTTGGAATCGCGCCGAATCCGGTCGAAAAAGGTAATCTCGCGAAAGTGTCGGAGTTTTCCCGCGACTGACACCTCGCTCCATTTCGGCGACTCCCAGGTGGCCGGCCCCCCGTCCGCGTAGGTGAACTCGGCCGAAACCCGCATTCGCACCTTGTCGACTTCCGGCGCGAAGAGGTCCCAGGGAAACTGCCAGAGCCCGGTGACATCGACGAGGGGATCGATCGCGTCATCCAGCCGCTCATGCGCCTCGAAGGCCGGTGGAATCGCCTCCACCACCATGAGGAACAGCAGGCCGCAGAAAAGCACCCTTTGCCCGATCTCTTTCGCCAGTCTCATACCCGGTCAACGAAGCGAAAATATCGCCCCGCTGCTTGCCCTGATCAATCAACAGGGTTGAGTCGCAGACCTGACAGGGTTGACTGGAAAGAATCCCGGCCTTCCCTTCAACGAGCG
>JAUIGT010000545.1 GCA_030432615.1 Verrucomicrobiia bacterium | reverse complement strand
AATCAACGGAGCCTGGGCCGGGGTGAACGCGAATCTCCGCACGGCCTTGACCAAGGTGCCGCTTTCCGACCTGATTCCGGAGGAGCCGGAACCCGAAGCGACCACCGACTGGGTGATATGACCCCGGAAAACGGGCGGCGGAACCCGACTCAGGATTCCCGCCACCAATCGGACGGGCGTTCCCACGGCTCCCGATTCTCCTCGGTCGCCTCGGCATCAAGCCGCCTTTGCGAGGAATCGCCCTTCGCATCGCCGTTCCAGGGACCGTATTCCTTCTCCTCATCCTCCGAAAGCGAGGCGAGCAGTTCGTCCATCTGGCGATCGTGCTCCGTTTCCTGCTTTTCCCGGAGAACAAGGTAGCCGAAAAACACGCCGATCCCCACGGGAACTCCCACCGCGAGCCCCAGCAGGAAAATCGCCAGGGCACTGTCGGCGGCCACCTCCGAGTGATTCCCGAATCCCCCACTGGCGGGGTAGGCAGCCGCTTCGCCACTTCCCCCGGAGAGGAAGAGAGACAACAGGACGGCGGCGGAAAGCAGGGTTCCGATCGTCCGTGATGATCTCGGTGTGCGTCCTTTTTTCACTTCAGCGATGCAGTCGTGCGATTTTGTACCTTTTCCGGGAAAAATTGGCAACCGTTGTTTTCGAAAATCCGGTTCTTTTTGTGGAAATCAGGGCTTTACTGAGAAAATGGGAGGAGCGAGGCAGCGGCTACCGCGCGGCCCAGCGGACGGAAACCGTCGCCCCATTCCCGATCGTTTTCGACTCCCGGCTCTTCGAATTGGCCTTTTCCCCGAACCGATTACGACGGAACGTCCCTCTCAGCCTTTTCCTTTCCTGCCTTCCCGATGTCAAACCTCCCCCTCTCATCCCACGAAACCGAGAACGAACCGATCGAGATCCGTTGCTATTTCGTGCGGCAACGCAACGCGCTGGCCGTTCGCGGACAGTTCGAGACGCTCTACCGGGACTACTACCTGCACCTCATGCAGCACCAGATTCGCCACCAGCCCGAGTGGGACCAGTGGCTGAAGGACGGGCTCGCCGCCCTGGTCCTGCACTTGGCCTCGCGTCCACGGAACGAGGCCACCGCCTGGACCCTGAACCTGGCGTCGCCCGCGCTCAATCTCTTCTTCACCGGCAGCAACCGGAACGAGAACGTGACCGGACGAATCTTCTCGGAAAACGTCCGCCCAACCGAGCGGCATCTCTTTTTCTCCCAGACGACCGCCGACGGACTCCCGACGCGGCAGAGCACCGTCGAGTTCGAGGATCTCGACCTTTTTTTCGCCGTCGAAGCCTACTACCGGCAGAGTGAACAGCGGCCCGCCCGGATCTTTCGCCATGACGAAGAGGACTTCGTGATGGTGACCGCGCAGCCGGACTGCGACATGCCGTGGTTCCTGACACTCGATGACGAGTTGATTCGGGGGCTCGATGAAACCGAGGAACTGAGCCTGCTCGAGCGGCGTTTCTTCCGTTTCGACTGCGGTTGCGATCTCGACCGCATCTATGCCGTCATTTCCTCGCTCTCCGAGCCCGCCGTGGAGGAACTTTTCGACGGGGACGACACCGCGGTGGCCGATTGCCCCCGCTGCGGTGCCCATTACCGGATCGACCGCAAAGGCCTTCGGGAATTCCGCCGGCCGGGGTGAACCGGCTCCGAGCGCGGGCCGGTTCCTGCCGCCCCCACGGGCCAACCTCATCCCCGTTTCCGATTCCGCTCCTGCTTCAGGAAGAGCGGGATCATTTCCTCCTCCACGTAGGCGACCGCCGCCTCGAGGCCGTCCTCGCGAAAAAGTCGCCCGATGGCGGCCTCCACCGCCGTGGGATTTCCGAAAGCGGTCAGGAACTGGTTCGAGGTCAGCCGCGCCTGCATGGCCCCGTCGGTGCGACCGTGTTCCCGGAGAATCCAGTTTCGCGCCGCCAGCGCCAAGACGGCGTCACCGATCCAGGCCTCGGCCTTTTCGCGTTCCCTCGGGTCTGGCGGAAGCGCCGGATGATTCATCCACCCATCCTCCGCCGAAGTGGTTTCCGGCGAAAGAAAAAGTTCGCCCCTGCCGGGCTCGCCCCTCAATATCCGTCATCATCGCCCTCTTCCCCCGGTGCCGGAATGCGCCGGAACTTGAAGAGAATGATCACCATCGCAATTGTCGCCAGTCCCGCCGCGTAGAACAACAGAAGGTGCAGTCCCTGCGCCGCCACCAACCCGGCCAGCAGGGCACCGACGATCCGCGACACTCCGCCGATGGTCATCGTGAACACTCCCTGGATCGAGTTGCGGAAACGATCGCCCGCGAGCCGGTCGAGAAACATCACCGGCGCCACGAACAGGGCCAGGACCTCCATCCCGTGCACCACCTGGACGGCCACCGCCATCCATATCGAGGGAAAAGCCGCCAGGAGAATCATTCGCGTCGCCATGCAGATCAGCCCCACCACCATGATGCCTTTGAGCCGAAGCACCGCCTGGAGGCGGGGCATGTAGAGCGTGAACACGATCTCGATCGCCACCCCGATATTGATCACCAGGCCGATGAAACGTTCCTCGATCCCGATCACCTCGCGGAAATAGATCGAGATGAACGAGTAGTAAGCCACCGCCGCCATGTAGCCGAAGGCGAGCCCGAGACAGAGGAAACGGGCCCTGGGAGAGAACAGCCGACTCAGGGCCTCGCTCGTCGGAAGCTTCCGCTTTCCCGCCGCCCCCTCCGTGATTGGCTCCAGGACCGATACCGTCAGCCGCGGAAGCGAAAAGGAATTCACCAAGGCCGCCAGGCCGAAGCCCACCGCACAGAGCAGGATCCGCCCCGTCGAAGCTCCGTTCTGCAGGAGGAAATAGATGATCAGGCTCGGCAGAATGAAACCGATCGTTCCCCAGACTCGCACGCTGGGATAGGGCTTCACCGGCGCGCCCGCCACCCGCCGCGATTCGGCATAGGAAAAGTAGAAGCCATCCTGGAGCGGAATCATGGCCACGAAAGCGAGCCCGTGAAAGAGAAAGAGCACCAGTCGAACCCACAGCACCGGGATGGCGTACATGAGCGAGAGCACCGCGATGCTGACCAGGAAAGCCACCGCCAGAATTCGCCGACTATCGACATTGCGATCGGCCAGCAGCGTGATCAGCGCCGGCGACACCAGCATCGGCACATTGGTCAACGCCGTCGCCACCCCGATCATCAGCAGCCCGAAACCGGCCTCCTTCCACAGGAACACCGACATCAGCGGCATCACGCTTCCGATCACGCCATAGGCGAAGAAAAACTGGCGGCGCAGCGCGTTCAAGGAGGGGAGAAAACGGGAACTCGGGACGAGCCGCAGCCAACGCCGAAACCCCTTTCCCGGCAAGCGCTCATTCGATCCCGCAGCCAGCGGGAAAAAGCCTTCCGCTCCCGGCTCGTCCCGACCTTTGCCGGTTGCGATCAAGGCATTTTCGGTAGATCCTTGCCCGCCCAACGGGGAAGCCAACTTCTGGCAACGTCAAAGGGTCGATCTCCACCAAACGCGCCCGTAGCTCAGCTGGATAGAGCAACGGACTTCTAATCCGTAGGTCCCGTGTTCGAATCACGGCGGGCGTGCCACTCCTCTTCTACTGAGGTCGCCTGAGTCTCTCCCCCTTTCTCCCCTCAAGGTTCGCTCGGATCAGTTTGGTGGAAAGGTCGATCGAACCGGCGGCACAAGGTCTGGGAAAAGGGCAAAAAAAATCCCCACCTTCCGAAGAAGGTGGGGAAATAAACTGGCAACGACCTACTCTCACACGGCCTATCGCCGCACTACCATCGGCGCGGCAGCGTTTCACTTCCGGGTTCGGGATGGGACCGGGTGGTTCCACTGCGCTGTGATCACCAGAATCCCGCTCCCCGTCCGGCGTCTGCCGCCGGGGAACCGACTTCCAGTGAACAACACTCTCGCGTTGCTGGATGTTTTCAGAATGTCTTCCGCGCTCGAAGAGCCGGACAATTCTCTGACAACTGCAATAAGGGTAGAAGGAAGATACAATCTTTGCGGATCTGGTTTGTTCGTTTGAATGCGCCCCAAAAAGGGACTGAAACAAGCCAAACGGATGATTAGTACTGCTAAGCTGAACACATTACTGCGCTTACACCCGTAGCCTATCGACGTGGTAGTCTTCCACGATCCTTCAGGGAAAATTCATCTTGGGAGTAGCTTG
>JAUIGT010000544.1 GCA_030432615.1 Verrucomicrobiia bacterium | reverse complement strand
CGGACATGAGGCCGACCACGGGATTCTCCTTGCCCTGCACATGGCGGGCGTAGACCGAGCCCATGATCGCATACTGAAGCAGGTGGCGCGGCTTGGCGTCCACGTTGGCGCCGGCGTCCACGATGTTGCAGGGGCCGTGTTCGTTGGGCAGTGGCGAGGCGATGCCGGCCCGCTCGACCCCGGGAAGGTTGCGCAGCTTGATGGTGGAGGCGGCGACGGCGGCGCCGGTGTTCCCCGCGCTGACGACCGCCTCGCAGGCACCTTCCTTGACCAGGTCCACCGCCACCGAGATGGACGAATTCTTCTTCCGCCGAACCGCCTGGACGGGGCTTTCGCCCATGCCGACGACTTCCGACGCGGGCACGATCTCCACTCGGCGATCACGAAGCTGGCAGCGATCGATTTCGCTCTTCAGGGTGGCTTCGTCACCCACCAGGAGCAGCCGGTCGATGAAGGAAAACTCCTCGAGGGCATGCTTGGTGCCCTCGATGATCGCCTGGGGCGCCTTGTCGCCCCCCATTGCATCCACCGCGATTTTCACGTCCGTAAGGAAAGAAGAAGCCCGTGAGTTTCCGTTCGACAAGCTCCCTCGAAAGTCCGGGAGCGGGAAGGGTCTATGAAGGAGCAGACCGGCCGCGAGTTCAAGCGGAATAGACACCCGAAAAAAAGAAAGTCACCCGCACTGAAGGGGTGACTCACCGGATTCCCGCATCCGCGCGGGCGCTGGTCGCGGCTCAGAAAGTGTCCACGCTGAGGACCTGCCGGTCCTTGTAGTAGCCACAGCTGGGGCATGCGATATGCGAAGGAACAGACGAGCCACACTCGGGGCACGACTTGAACTTCGGAGCCCGCCACCGCTGACCTGAGCGGCGGAGGCGTTTCTTCATTTTGGAGGTTCTGCGCTTGGGAACTGCCATGAGTCGAAATGGGTTGGGGAGTGGAAGTGGGGAGTAACGACGGTTTTTCGGAAAAGTCAATGATTTCCCTGCGAGTTTCCCTCGTCCGTCGGATCGAGCCGGTCAAGGGCGTCCCAGGCGCTGGAACCGCGGGTTTCGGGGCCGTTCTCACCGTCCTCGGCGGCCTCGAATTTACCCGCGGCCGGACAGACCCGATCGGGATCGTCGCTGTCCCGGTCGCAGTGGGGGTAATTCGGAAGTTCCAGGAGAATGTCCTCCCGGATGCGCTCCGTCATGTCCAGGGTCCCGCTGGCGGGCAGATCGAAGTCGGCGGCGTAGCCCTCCAGCTCCACGGTGTGCGGAAACTGCTCCAGGCAGGCAACGCAGCGAAGGGAAAACGGTGCCACGAGACTTCCCTGCGCCAGCAGGAGCCCCGAGCCCGCATTGATGACGTGCAACTGGTAGCGGACCGGTCCGGCCGGGGATACTTCTTTCTCCGAGGGGTCGAACTGGAAGATGTCGCGACTGGTTTCCCCGCTGACTTCCAGGCCGTCCTCGGGAATCTCGCCGAGGTGAACGGTGATCATGATGGAGAGGCTTGCTGAAGTTTCCGTGCCAAGGCTCCGGCCACGGGCGGCGGGACGAACCGGTCCACCTTGCCCTCGAGCTTGGCGATTTCCTTCACCATGCGGGAACTCAGGAAGATGTGTTCCTGGCTCGGCATCAGGAAAATGGTCTCGAACTCGTCCGAAAGCTCGCGATTCATGAGCGCCATCTGGAACTCGTACTCGAAATCCGAGATCGCCCGGAGTCCGCGAATGACGGCATCGGCTTTCTCCCTCGCGGCGAAGTCCACCAGCAGCCCGTCGAAGGACGCGACCTCCACGCCTTTCACGTGCCAGGTGGCCTCGCGGATCAGTTCGACCCGTTCATCGAAGGAGAAAAGACCTTCCTTGCTCAGGTTGCGGGCCACGGCGACGATGATCTTGTCGCAGAGACGGGCGCCACGCTCGATGACATCGAGGTGCCCGTTGTGAAGCGGATCGAAACTGCCGGGGTAGATCGCGGTGCGCATGCCAGTGGAGGGGGAATCCGGGCACGGGTCAAGAAACGCGCCCTTGTTTCGACCTTCGCGCAGAACTTTGCCGATGAAAAGCGACGGCTCGCTTTTTCCCGGTGGATGACGCGGAAAAGCGAGGGTGGTTGGCGCAACCCCGGTGGGTTTTCCCTGGTTTCATCCGGGTCATCCTTGATACCCTTCTCGGGTGGTTCCCGCGCCCATTGTTCGCAAAACCCGTTCAGATCCTCCAAAGACCCTCGCACCATGAAAAAGCCACCTCAATTCTCTCCTCTCGCCGCTGAGGATTCCGCACCGCTGAACCGCCGCGGGTTCCTGCAACAGGCCGGTGCGGCCGCGTTCGCCGCCTCCGGCCTGGGCTTGGCTTCGCCCGCGGCGAACGCCGCCAAACCCTCGGGAGCCACTTCCGAGACCCTGGTGAAGTCGCTCTACGACACGTTGTCGGACGAGCAGAAGTCGAAGGTGGTGATTCCTTGGGCGGACTCTCTCCGTTCGCGAGTGGAAAACAACTGGCACATTCTTCCTCAGCGGGTTGGTGAATTTTTTACACCAGAGCAACAGGCGATGATTCGCGAGGTTTTTCTCCAGATGCACAGCGAAGAGTATCGCGACGAGGTTTGGAAAGCCTTTCTCCACGACAATCGTTCCAAGGGGGCGACCACTCCGGAGGAGATTTTCGGAACTTCGTCCGTAGCGATCTTCGGGGCCCCGGGGACGAGCCAGTTCGAGTTCGTGCTCACCGGTCGTCACTGCACCCGGCGATGCGACGGAAATTCGGTCGCCGGCACCGCATTCGGCGGACCGATCTTCTACGGGCACGCGGCCGGAAGTTTCAATGAGGCTGCCGATCATCCCGGCAACGCCTATTGGTTCCAGGCGAAACGGGCCAACGAGGTCTTCCAGATGCTGGACGGAAAACAGCGGGAGCAGGCGCTGGCGGAGAAAGGCCGGGCGGAGCGGGGGCGCAAGACCGTGGAACTGACGGGCAAGGCGAAAGGGCTGGAGGGAATTCGCGTCGGCGATCTGTCGAAGGATCAGCAGGCCCACGTGCGCAAGGTTCTCGCCGACCTCCTGAAACCGTTCCGAAAAGAAGATCGCGAGGAATCGATGAAATACGTGGAGCCGCAGTTCGCCGATCTCCACCTCGCTTTCTACAAGCACGGCGACATCGGCAACGACCAGGTTTGGGACGTCTGGCAGATCGAGGGACCGCACATGGTCTGGCATTTCCGCGGGGCGCCCCACGTCCACACCTGGGTGAACATCGAGGCGCCACCGGAAAAGGGCAGTCCCTTCGCGGCGTGATGGAAAGTGGGGCAGGTTTTCAACTTGCCTCCCCACATCGACTGTCCATCAACGATCGGCAGGTTGAAAACCTGCCCCACCGTGGACTTCATCCCGGAACGCCGCCACCGCGCGTCGGATTTCGCCCGCCACATCGGCCTCCGGTTTGGCAAAAGGCGGAACGAACCAGGGGTAGGCGCCGATGACGTCGTGAAGGACGCGGATCTCTCCGTCGCAGTTCGGTCCTGAACCGATCCCGATGGTGGGGATGTCGATCGCTTCCGTGATTCGGTCGGCGACTTCCGGCACGATGCTTTCGAGCACGATCGCACCGACGCCGGATTCCTCGAGGGCGATGGCCGATTCCACCAATCGATCGGCCTCGGGCGAGGTCTTGCCCTTCTTCTTGTA
The DNA here is from genome assembly GCA_030432615.1 of Verrucomicrobiia bacterium. GTDB lineage: Bacteria > Verrucomicrobiota > Verrucomicrobiia > Verrucomicrobiales > DEV007 > JAEUHH01. Next base: position 506 of record JAUIGT010000544.1, on the reverse strand, counting down.
GCCGCCTTCCTCGCGCACCCGCTGGGGGAGCATCCCGATGTGACCGACGGTGGGGATGCCGGCCGCGCGCAGGGCGATCAATTTTGCCACCTGGCTGAGCCCGCCCTCGAGTTTCACGGCCTGGGCGCCGGCATCGATGAGGCGCCGACCGTTTTCGACCGCCATCTCCGGAGAATCGTAGGTGCCGTAGGGAAGGTCGGACACGAGGAATGCCTGCTCGATGCCCCGGGCCACGACCTCGGTGTGGTAGATCATGTGGGCCAAGGTCACGCCGGTGGTGTCCGGGAGGCCCGCGAACACCATGCCAAGGGAATCGCCGACGAGGACCAGATCGACTCCTGCTTCATCGATCAATCGAGCGGTGGGATAATCGTAGGCCGTCAGCGCCACGATGCGGCGATCGTGGACCCGCTCGAGTCTCGCGTAGGAAGTGGAGGCGCCGGAAGAATTCGTGGACATGAAGAGGCAGAGTTTCCGATGGCGATCTAGGGCGTATGGACAAATTC
>JAUIGT010000543.1 GCA_030432615.1 Verrucomicrobiia bacterium | reverse complement strand
CTGTTCCAGCAGGGCGGGGAGAAGTGAGTGGCTTTCTTTTTCCCGTGATTGACGGGGCAGGCTCCCGTGGCCACGCTGGGCGGATGAGAAACCTTCTCGTTTCCGCCCTTTACCTTTCGGGGCTGCTGGTTTCGGCCAATGCCGCTCCCGAGCGCCCCAACTTCGTCTTCTTCCTCGTCGACGACATGGGCTGGGCCGACGTGGGCTGCAACGGGTCGACCTTTCACGAGACCCCGAACATCGATGCCCTGGCGGCCTCCGGCATGCGCTTCACTCAAGCCTACGCGGCGGCCTCGATCTGTTCGCCGACGCGCGCCAGCATCCTGACCGGTCGTCACCCGGTGCGGGTCGATATCACCGACTGGATCCCGGGAGCGAAGACTCCGAAGAACGCCAGGTTTCTCCACGTCGATGACCGCGACAATCTCGCCCTGGAGGAGGTCACCATTGCGGAAGCCCTCAAGGAACACGACTACGCCACCTTCTTCGCCGGCAAGTGGCACCTCGGGGACAAGGGACACTGGCCCACCGACCAGGGCTTCGACATCAACATCGGCGGCCACGACCGCGGCTCGCCTCCGGGCGGCTACTACGCGCCGTGGAACAACCCGGTGCTGAAGGCGAAGCACGACGGGGAATACCTGACCGAACGCCTCACCGAGGAATCGATCGCCTTCCTGGAAAGTCGCGACGAGGAAAAACCCTTCCTGCTCTACCTCAGCTACTACAACATCCACACCCCGATCCAGGCCTACCGGAAGCACATCGATCACTACGAGGAAAAAGCCGCCCGACTCTTCTCCGATCCGGTCGAACCGATTGCCGAACGCGGTGGCCAGTCGCGTGCCCGACAGGACAATCCCGAACTCGCCTCCATGGTGGCCGCGGTCGATGACAGCGTCGGCGCTCTCATGGCGGCGCTCGAGAAACTCGGGATCGAGGACAACACGGTCGTATTCTTCTTCTCCGACAACGGCGGGCTTTGCACCAAGCCGACGCCCGGACCCGGCTGCAATCTCCCGCTCCGCTCCGGCAAGGGGTGGCTCTACGAGGGCGGCATCCGCGAACCGATGATCGTGCGCGCACCCGGCGTCACCGAACCGGGCAGCGTCTGCGCCGAACCCGTGATCAGCACCGACTTCTTCCCGACCATCCTGGATCTCGCCGGGATTCCCCTCCAACCCGAGCGCCACGCCGATGGCATCAGCTTGAAACCGCTCCTGCAGGGGGACGGTCCCGAATCGGAACCCCGCGCTCTCTACTGGCACTACCCGCACTACCACGGTTCCACCTGGAAGCCGGGCGCCGCCATTCGCGAGGGAGACTGGAAGCTCATCGAGTTCTGGGAGGAGGACACGGTCGAACTCTACGACCTCGCTTCCGATCCCGGCGAACGGCAGGATCTCGCCCATGATCAGCCGGAAAAGGTGGCCGCCCTACGCGAGCAACTGCGAGCCTGGCGGGAGGCGATGGGGGCGAAAATGCCCGGAAAGAATCCCGCCTGGAAGGCCGCCGAATAGCCCCGGCGCGCGACGAACGAGCGAATTCCCGGGATTTCCGGGATCTCTGGTGATTTTCCCGCTGGCAAATTGTCGATCGCGGACTATAAATCCCACACCATGAACATTTTCATCGGAATCGTTGTCGCGATCGCCTTCCTGCTGCTCGGCCTGGTCGCCTTTACCTACCTGTTGAAGGGCGAGAGCTGATCGCTCCCGCGCGGGAACCCGGAACGCCCCGGTCTTTCCCGCCGCTCGTGTTTGCCGGCCATTGCTCCGCGGTCGAGGTTTCCCCGGTCGGTCGACCGGTCTCGACGACCGACCCGTCGGCGATTCCCGGAAGTTTCCGGCATGACAGCGCGGAAAATCGTCCCGTGAAATCGGCGGATCTGGTATAAGGTGGAATTGTTCCCTCTCGACTTCCACCCGCCCCGCCGCCCATGCCGCCGTTTCGCGACCTCGTCACCAGCAAGCTCGGAATCATCGTCATTGCGGGCCTGATCGGTTCCACCCTCCTTTATTTTTTCGCATTCCGCGAAACATCGAAACAGGAAGCCCGCACCGAAGCGGATGTCGCCGCCAGGATCGCCGAATTGGAGGAGGCCCTGAAGGAGGCACGCGGAACCCGCGACACCCTTCAGCGCGACCTCGACCGCATGACCCGGGAGCGGGTCGATCTCGACGGTGAGCTCAACCGGCTCAAATCGGAAGCCGATGCGGCGAGCAAAAAGCTGACCGAGACTACCGAAGCGCGGGAACGCCTGACCTCGGAGAAGGAACAACTCGCGAACCGGATCGAGTCGCTGACCGCGGAGCTGGCTACCGTTCGCAGCGATGCCGAAGCCGAGAGTCGGGAACAGGCGACCGCCCTGGCGTCCCTCAAGGAGAAGACCGAGGCCGAAGCCCTCGCGTGGGCGAAGACCAAGGGCAACCTGGAGCAACAGCTCGCGGAGGTGACGAAACGCCACGACGCCCTCGCCGCGTCTCCCGCCCGGCAGGAAATTCGCGCCTTGCGGGAACGCATCGTGTCACTGGAGCAGAAACTCGACGTCATCGGCAACCAGCGCAATGAACTGGCGCGAACCCTGCGCGCCATCGAAGCAGCCCGGAGCGCCGCGACGAAAAAGCCCGCTCCCGTCGCCGAGAAGGCCGCCCCGGCCGCGAAATGACAACGCCGCCTTTCCTCTCATGCTCACCGTCGACCAGCTGATCGACCTGGAAGTTCGTATCCAGGAAGAAATCGAGAGCCTGCAGGCCGAGATGGAGGCCTCGGAAGCCGAGCGCGAAGCCATCTCGCCCGACAAGGGCATCGGCCGCCTTTCCCGGCTCGACGCCATGCAGATGCAGGAGGTCGCCAAGGACGCGCAACGCCGGCGCGAGGAACGCCTCCAGATGCTGGAAGCCGCCCAGGAACGGATCGACGAGGGCGAATACGGTCATTGCCAGCGCTGCGGCGAAGCCATCACCTGGGCGCGGCTGGAAGCGCGACCGGAAGCGATCTACTGCGGCCGTTGCGCGGGGTGAGGAAATTTCATCAGGGGACCTCCGGCTGTCGCTTGCCGCTCCGGCGTCGCTCCTTCTTCTTCCCGAAACTGATGGTGTTGTATTCCGGCATGTCCTCGTGGGCGTGACGGTAGAGGTCGATTTCTTCCGCTGTCGGCGAAAGCACGATCTCGATCCGCTCCACGGGACCGTTGTCCCCGACCACCAGTTCGAGCGCCCAGAGCAGGGAGACGAGTTTTCCCGAGAACGAATAGGGCCCGGCCGGGAGGACGAATTCGAAGGAGCGTTCTTCCGAGGACGTGGGCGCGTCGAAGTCGCGGGTCTCCACGATCTCCACGTCCTGGGTACCGCGTCCCTCGGTGTAGCAGAACAGGCGCAGCGACGCCGTGCGCGGCGTCTCGGTCACTCGCCACGCCACCGTGCCGCGGACCGTTTCCCCGGGCACGAAGGCGCGATTGTCGAACTCGGTGCGTATCTCGGCGTGTTCTTGGCTGCTTTCCATGGTCGTCTCCCGGATCAGACAGGGTCGAGTCGGCGAGGCAACAGGGTCAGTTCGAAGGTGTCCCCGATGTCGGGCCAGAGGGGAATGTCCCCCTTCACCCGCAGCTCGTATTTCACCGCGTTGTTACCCAGCTTCAGCGAATACATGAGGTCGCCCGGAATCGTCACCGTGGCCGTGCCCGACTCGATCTCGCTCAAGGCCGCCGTTTCCACGATCACTCGCTCGTAGAAGACCTCGTGACTGGTCACGGTATCGGTGCCCCGGCGGTAGGTGGCGGACTCGATGCCCCACACGGAAATCTGGAAATCGACCACCCGCGAGGTTCGTCCCGAGACCGTCCAGGAGATCGTCATCCGCTCCCCGAGGCGTGGATGCCCGCCCTCCAGCACGATCACCGGCTTCGGATTGGCCATGGCCAGCAACTGGTAGAGAAACGCGCCCAGGGCCCCGAGCCCGATCAGCACGAAGGGAATCAGGAACAGGGTCAGGAAGATCTCGCCGTTGCCCGATTGCCAACCCTTCACGACCTGCACGAGAAACACGGACACGATCCCGTTCCAGAACAGCGCGAAAAACAGGATGCCTCCCAGCTTCATCCAGCGCCCCGCGTGCGGCGCGAGGATGACCGGTCCGGCCTTCGGCACGTCCGGTCCGGTGGAAAAGGGATGCCGG
>JAUIGT010000542.1 GCA_030432615.1 Verrucomicrobiia bacterium | reverse complement strand
TTGAGAATAGGTTTCTGTCGGCCGCCGACTCATACCAAATCCAAGAAATCACCTGACGATTCAGGGAAGACAAAAAAGGGGATTCAGCCTTCGGCGTTTCTCGGAGATTCGGGTCGGTTCTCCCCGGTTGCTTCGTTGCTCGTCGGTTGCGATGCCCGCATCGCGTCCTCCTCGTGCCTCGCCCCGAGAAAAACCGCCTCCGAAAATCGTCAGGTTTTTTCTCGGAAATGGTATCAACCCTGTCGAGCCGGCGACCGAAGAAAGTTTCGTTCGGTCGCTACTGGCCCAGTCCCTTCATCACCTGCTTGGCGCGATTGTTGAACTGGATGCAGAGAGCGACCTCGCCACCATTGTTGATGACCTGGCCAAGGCCCTTGGCACCGGCGCCGGTCCGATCAATGGTCTGCGGCAGAGCGAAACTGCGGATCGCGGTCGTCTCGCCGCCCTGTGCCTGGTAGGACGTGCCCTTGCGCAATTTCAGGAAAGGTCGCCGGAGCCCCTTCTGCTCGAGGTCGTTACCGGCGAGGACATTGCCGGTCAGCACCCCTTGGTTCGCGGCGGGAGCCCCGACAAGCGAAGCGAGGACGACGTAGTTCCCGTTGCTGGGATCGACATCGACCCGCTGGATCACGCCCAGCTTGGCACAATCGCAGCCACAGACCTCCTCTCCCTCGCGAACGAGTTGCTGGAGGTAGCTCCCCGTCGTGGAGATGAGAAAAAGCGCGCAATCGTTCCGGGCATTCACCCCGGGGCCGCGCAACTTCGCCAAAACCATGCAGGAGGCACTGCCGTCCAGGGCCCAGAAACCGAGAACGCGATTCACGACCACTCCCGGTTCGCCGACAGGATCGGGCTCCTGACCTTTCCTCAAGACGAGCCCTCCGTCTTCCGCCCAGATTCCTTCGTTGTCCCGCCCCGTGATCCCGGGCCCCGTAATCCGGGCACGAAAGGCGACCCTGTCTGCGTCGATGGTCTCCCCCAGGAAGGTGCGGAATTGTCCGCCGACGACACCGTTCGGTTCGTCGTCCTGCCGCGCGATGCGCCCGGGACCTCCGCTCTCGGAATCGTAGTACAATCCCTGTTTGCCGGGTCCGGTTCCCGCTTCGAAGAAAAAGGCGGGGAAAAGGAAATAATCGCTGCCCGCGTAGGCGACGCGTCCGAAGAATTGCCCGAAATTGTCCACGAAGGCTCCCGGGATGGAATTTCCCTCCCGGTTGCGAGCCCCCGCCGGATCGACATCGTCGAGGGGCACACCGAACTGGTCCACCGAGAAGACCCCGGTGTCGTTGGTGCCGTTCACCCCGTTGCCCTTCCTCAACTGGTAGGCGGCGGCGACGTTGGGATTGACGGAATTCTGCACGACTTCGTGGAAGCGCTGGAACTGGGCGTTGCCGAGTTCGAAGATCTCCTCCCCGGTCCGAAGCAGGGCCGAGTTCATGTCACCGTAGGTCGCCAGAACGACCCGGTTGTTGCGGCCGTTCACACCGGGGCCGCGCACGATTGCCTGGGTCACGGCGAAGTCGGGATGTTCAGCGATGGGCGAAAAGGCCCGCACGATGCTGGCCCCGTCGAAGGTCGCGCCCAGGGGCGTGAGATCCTGACCATTGCGGGTGCGGGTGTCGAGCGAGCCCGGGTAGTCCGACCACACGCCACTGGCCCGACGGGTTCCGGTGGCGTAAAAGGCGGTCTCGCCATCGTCATTGATGAAGACGTCCCGGAAGTTGGTGAAATCCGAACCGATCGACTTCGGTGCGAAATCGCCCTTGCGAGCCACGGTCTCGAGCGGGATGGGGCCCGACAGGCTGCGGAAGAGATAGACGGCACCCGCTTCGCCACCCTGATCGTCATCCCAGAGAGCGCCGATGGCGGCCCGGTTTCCACACATGGCGATCGCCGATCCATAGCGCTGATCCTGCGCGGCATCGGACGGAGTGAACTTGGCGAGAAAATCTCCCGAGGGAACCTCGAAGAGGTAGGCCGCTCCGGAATTGCTGGCGATCCCGTCATGGACCCAGGCTCCCGCCATGACGAGATTTCCATCGATGGCGAAATCCCAGCCGAACTGATCATTGTTGGCGCCGTCGGGAGCGGTCAGCTTGGCGACCTGCTGCTGCTTGACGATGTCGAAGACGTAGACGGCACCGGTGCCTCCTGCCGCTCCATCGGCGGCCACGGCACCAATGGCGGCATAGTTTCCGGAGAGCCGCACCGGCCAGCCGAAGTAATCATCCGATGAGCTGTCGTCCGCGTCGAATTTGTAGATCTGTTCCCCGGTGACCACGTTGAACACATAGGCGGAGCCGGAATCCGATCCCCCCGGACCACTGTCGTCGCCATCGGCGCCGATCACGGCGATGTCTCCGCAGATGGCCACACCTTCGCCGAAAAAAGCGGTCGCAGAAGCATCTTCCGCAGTCAGCTTGTCGAGCAATTCACCGGTACGGGCGTTGTAGACATAGACCGCTCCCGCGTCGTTGTCCGCATCGTCATCGTTCGGCGCGCCGCAGAGAACGGTTTCCCCACTGATGGCGACGGCGTAGGCGAAGTAGTTGTCGCTGGAGCCGGGATCGGGCAGCAACTTGGAGATCTGCCGACCGTTGCGGAGGTCGAAGACGTAGGCGGCCCCGGAATCCAGTCCGGTGGCATCGGCTCCGTGGGCTCCGACGACGGCGAGATTCCCACAGATGGCAACCCCGTAGCCAAACTGGTCATCCTCCGCCCCGTCGCTGGCGGTCAAGGTGCGAAGATAGCGGCCCGTGCGGGCGTCGAAGACCTGAACCGATCCGGCATTGCTGGCGACTTCATCGCTGAACGGCGCTCCCGAGAGCAAGTAACGGTCGGAAAGCGCCGTGGAGGTACCAAGGTTGTTTCCACCTGGGTCCCCGGAGGAACGACCGTGCAACTTGGTGACAGTGGGCTCGAAGGCATTGCTCGTACCGGGTAGTGCGACCAGGAGTAAAGCCAGGACTACGCCCACTTGACCGATCTCCTGAAAGAGACGGGCGGCGCGGACGGCTTGGGGAGCTGATTGACGAGGGACGGCTGAAGGCAGGCTTGGATAGTTCATGGGTCACGAAGTTCCGCCGTCCCGATTGGATGAACGGCGGAAACCCGCGACCCTTGGCCCTCGGCATTCCCGCTGGATTATTGAGGGCGGAGTTTGCTTCAATTCGGGGCGGCTGACCAGTAGTTTCCGGCAGCAGGAACAAGTTGTGCTTTCCGCGCGAAATTCCTATGCTCCCGCCATGAAAATTCTCCACCGTTGCCGCCTGTTCCTGATCCCCCTCCTTTCCCTGGCCGCCAACGCCAGCGAGCCGGCAACGATCCGCCTCAACGGGCCGGTGAGCGGCTCCGGCAGCGGGCAGAACTTCGGCCAGTCGGTGGCGGCGACCGAGAGCTACGTCGTCGTCGGAAATCCGGAAGACAGCGAATTGGCCAACGCCGCGGGAGCCGTTCATGTATTTCGCACCCGGGACGGCCGGCGCCTCCGCACCCTGCGCCCCTCGGATCCCGAGGACGGCGCGAACTTCGGCGCCGCGGTTGCCATCAGCGGGAACTACGCGCTGATCGGAGCGCCCGAGGATGACGCCGAAATGGGCTCGGCCTATGTCTTCGACCTGCGCAATGGGCGGGAACTCATCAAGATTCCTTCCACCGCAGCGGAAACGAATTCGCAGTTCGGACGATCGGTCGACCTGGAGGGCACCCTCGCCGTCATCGGAGCATTCTCCGACGACGATGCCGCGGTGAACGGCGGAGCGGTGACCACCGTGCGGATCGATACCAGGGCCAAGACCTTCACCACGCTATTCCATGGTGCCGTTGCGGAAACGGCCAACGGAGACGGTTTCGGGCTGTCGGTCTCGCTGAGTGACGAGACCCTCCTTGTCGGAGCCCCAGGGCAAAGTTCGCAAACCGGGGCCGTCTATTTCTTGAATGCCCTGACGGGGGACGAGCTGGACAAGAGCACGGCGAGCGATGGCGTCGCCGGCGATCGCTTTGGCTGGTCGGTCGATCTCCAGGGTGATCGCGCCCTCGTCGGCGCGCCCCAGGCACAAATTGGGGCCGTTGCCACCGGGGCCGCCTATGTTTTCCACCCCGAGTACGGCAACGAGATCGACAAGCTGATCCCCGAAAGCGGTCTCGTCTCGGATCGCTTCGGCGAAGCCGTGGCGTTGTGCGGT
>JAUIGT010000541.1 GCA_030432615.1 Verrucomicrobiia bacterium | reverse complement strand
CCCGATTCGATCCCGTGAGGTCGGGCCCCAGCGCGATGCCCTCGCCGAAGAGCTGGTGACAGGTGCCGCAGGTGACGGCGAAGGTCTGGCGCCCGCGGGAGGCGTCGGCCTTGGCCATGACCTTGGGATTGAGCTTCTGCTTCCACCGGTCGATCGCCTTCGAAAGCTGGGCGAGATCGACGCTGCCCGTGCCGCGGGTCCAGTTGTTCTCGATGAGGGCGTCGATCTCCTTGTTCTCGAAGCGCTCGAACTGGCTGAGCATGACGGGGGAGACGAGCGAGGATTCCAGCTCGTCGGCATCGACGGCTTTCAGCATCGCCAGCGCCATCTCGGGTCGGGTCCCGAGCAGGTTGATGGCCTCGTTGCGGAGCTGGAGGGTAAACTTGCCGAGACGTTCGACGAGCGCCTGGGCCGTCTCGGGACCGGGATGCTTCTTCAGGGCGCCGACGGCGGCGGCCTGGAGACCGGGGACATCGAGCACCTCGCGGGCGAGGGGGCCGAGTTCGGGGTCGTTGCCGAGGGTCAGCAGCTCGATGGCCTCGCTGCGATCGGCGGCCTTGGCCTTGGCGTTGCGGGCGATGGCGCTCCAGTGGGGGAAGGTGGTCTCATCGCCGAAGCGGGCACCCAGGCGCATGAGGACGTTCGTCACCGGGGGCGCGTTCCTGGCGAGGCCTTCACCGTTCCGGCGGGCCGCTTCCCAGCCCTCGGGACGCTCGACCGGCGGCAGGTTGGCGAGCGATTCGAGCAGCTGGTTCCCGGTGGCGATAAAGACCTCCGGTTTCTTCGCCTGCGAGAGCGAGGTCATCAGGGCGGAGCGTCCCTCCGGCACCAGGGTGGCGCGGCGGGTGATGAATTCCTTCAACTCGGGAAACGCCGAGCGATTCGCGAGCGAGAGGGCGCGCGCGGGATCGGCCTCGACCAGGGGCTCGATGCCATACCAGCAGAGCAGGGGGAGATTGCGATCGTGGGAACTGCGCGGATGCGAGATCAGGCCCTCGGCGATCTTCCAGCGTTGCTCGTTCGGAAGCCGCTGGAGTTTCGACGCGAGGTAGCGGCGAACGACGAGCGAGAACTCCTCCGAGGCCATGGTTTCCAGCTTGGCGAGGGCATCACCGGGAAGCGCTTCCTTCTCCGCACCGAGCAATTGCACGGCCCAGGCGCGAACGTGTTCCGATGGATCGTCGAGTCGGGCCACGATGATCCCGGGAGTGACCAGGTCCGTGACGAAACGGGTCCAGAGTGCGCGAAGCAGCAGGGGGGCATCGGAGGCGTGTTCGCTCTCGAAAGAAGCGAGCGCCTTGTCGACCGCGGCCGCGTCGAGCTTGCCGAGGGCGTGCCGCTCCTGCAGCAGGCGTTGAGCCTGGCGGGCGTGGAAGGAATTGGCGTGACCGAGCGTGGCGACGAGTTCGGCGTCGCTCATCTCCGGCAGTTTCGTGACCGGGCTCTTCACGTCGCCGTGGCGCACCCGGAAGATGCGGCCGTTGGACCGGTCCCAGATCTCCACATCGCGGTGGTGGCAGGTCTGCTTGTCGACCCAGTCGGAGTAATAGATGGCCCCGTCCGGTCCCTGCATCACGCCCACGCCGATGGTCTCGTGATTGTTGGAGAGGATGAAATCGGGTCGGTGCTGGGCGACGTAGCCGGAGCCGTCCCCCACCAGGCTTTCGCTGACCATGCGGTGCCCATGCAGGTTGTGAAAATACATCTGCTGCCGGTAGGATGCGGGAAATTCGGGCGCATCATAGAAGAGCAGGCCGCAGTGGGCGTGACCTCCGCCGACGTTGTTGGTGAAGTTCCTGGCTGCGTCCGTGTCGGCGGGATTGTCGCCCCGTCTTTCCGCCCAGAGAATCCGCATGTCGCCGGTGTAGTGACTGTGGTCGGCGATCGTCTCGATGTCGTCGAAGGTGTAGGGATGGAAGTGCTGGCCGGCCTGCCGGAAATAGCGGCCGCCCTGGCTGAGGTGATAGAAGTGGGGGATGACGCAGGCGCTGACGAAGAAGTCGCCGTACTCGTTGAAATCCACGCCCCAGGGGTTGCTGGTGCCGTGGGCGTAAACCTCGAACTCCTTCGAGACTGGGTGGAATCGCCAGACGCCCGCGTTGATGGGCTGCCTTTCCTCGTCGGGAGTTCCCGGCTTGCCGACGTTCGAATGGGTGAAGACGCCGTGGCAACCGTAGAGCCAACCGTCGGGGCCCCAGGTGAAGGCGTTGAGCGTTTCGTGGGTATCCTGCCAGGCCCAGCCGTCGAGGAGGATCTCGGGATCGCCGTCGGGTTGGTCGTCCTGGTCCTTGTCCGGGAAGAAGAGGAGGTAGGGCGCCGCGCCGACGTAGACCCCGCCGAAGCCGACTTCGAGACCGCTGGCGAGATTGATGTTCTCGGCGAAGACCTTGCGGGTCTCGAAACTTCCATCGGCGTCGGTGTCTTCGAAGATGAGGATGCGGTCGGCGCCCTCGTTCCAGCCACCCTCCCGCCGCACCGGGTAGGTGTGCCCCTCGATCACCCAGATTCGCCCGCGCGCGTCGAAACACATGGCGATGGGCTGGGTGAGGTCGGGTTCGGCGGCGATGAGGTCGAGGGAAAAGCCGGGAGGCAACTGGGCCTGCTGGCGGGCTTCCTCGGGCGAAAGGTCGAAGGCGTACTGGTCCTGGGGCAGGTGCTGGCCGGCATTCCATTTCGCGACCGGCGTGTGCTTCGCATCGGCGGCCTGGACGTGGATGGCGAGCCCTTTCTTGTTGCCGCTGACGATGTCTGGTTTTCCATCGCCATTGAGATCGGCCACGGTCACCTCCACCCCGACGCCGGAATCGTCGTCGATGAAGTGCGGCACGAACTCGACCCCGCCGTCCTCGGTCTTCGTGTTTCGGAACCAGTAGAGCACCGGGTCCATGAGTCCGCCGGGATCCTTGCCCTGGTGAGCGAGGTAGCGCTTGCCGGTGACGAAGTCGATTCGCCCGTCGCCATCGATGTCGGACAGGGCCAGGGCGTGGAGTTGGGAAAAACAGACGCCGTAGGGGCTGTCGGTCGAGCTTTCGCCCATGAGATCGTGGCGGGTGAACGCTCCGGGTTCCGTCTGCTCGTACCAGGCGAGACCGTAACCGTGGGCGCGGAGAGAGGAGACGAGGTCGCTGTCACCGTCGCCATCGAAATCGTGGACAAGGATCTGCGCGCCCCCCGGCTGGGGCGGAAGATTCCAACGATGCTTTTTCCAAGCGCCCGCGTCGGCGGCCTCCGGATTTTCGTACCAGAACTCGCGCTGCAGGATGTCCATCCGCCCGTCGCCGTTCACATCGCCCACACCGAGCCCGTGTTCGAATCGACCACCGGCTTCCTTCTCTTTCGAAATCGGATGGAAGGTCCACGGCTGGGTCGCGTCGTCTCCAGCCTCGTAGTAGCCGTAGCGGGTCGCGTTGGTGGTCACCATTTCCGGCAGCCCACCGGGAACGATGTCGGCGAATGTCGGCGACTCGTTGCTGATCTCGTTGGCCACGATGTGCATGGCCCATTTCTCGCCCGCGGCGAGCTTTTCCTTCCCGGGATTCACGTAGAGTCGCGCCTCCTTGCCGGGAAAACCGTAGACGAGGATGTCATTGGCTCCGTCCTTCGTCGCATCGACGATGTAGCTGAAGAAGTTGTCCGAGTAGCCCTTTTCCGCGACGAAAGGTTCGCCGTCGGCGAAGCGGATCGGTTTCTCGAAATCGGGACCCGCGAACCAGAACGGCCCGTAGGCGATGTCGGCGTCGCCGTCCCCGTCCAGGTCACCGACGGCGCAGCCCTCGGCATGAAAGTCGGAGAGCAGGCGCTTCGAATCCCAGGATGATTCGTCGGCGCGAAGGGACGAAATGACGAATGACGAAATACCCAGGTACCCAAGGAATGCCAAAGCTCGAATGAGCAAACGAGGGCGCCCGGTTTTTCGGTGGCGAAAGTTGCGGTTCATGGCGGGGGATTTTCCTTTTGCTGTTCTTTTGAATACTATGGATTCGGAGGATGCCTGAAGCCGGAGACAAACCCTATCACTTGGAAGAACGGACGGCGCTGTTCGGTGAATCGATCGTGGGTTTTGCTCGGCTGATTCCGGAAGATGCGGTGACCAGGCGACTCATCAGTCAACTCGTGGGAGCGGGAACGAGTGTCGGCGCGAATTACTGCGAGGCAGGCGATGCTGTTTCGAGGAAGGAATTCCGCAACA
>JAUIGT010000540.1 GCA_030432615.1 Verrucomicrobiia bacterium | reverse complement strand
GGGACTGACCCGCATCCTTCCCTTGAACAACCGCAGGAAATGCCGCTCGGAGTAGCCGCAGCGCCGCGCGAGATCGGCCACGGTGAGCGGTTCGGAGAAATGCTTCGACATGTGATCGATGGCGGGGAGGAGCCGGTTCAATTCGTCGTCGTCGCCGGCGACCTCGTCGTAGGGCTCGTTGATGGTGACGAGGCCGACGATCTCGCCATGGCGGTCGCGGAGGGGATACTTGCTCGAGATCGCCCAGATCGGGGCGTGCTCGAAGAACATCGCCGCGTGGACTTCGCCGACCAGGGGCTTCCCATGGCGGAAGACCTGAAGGTCGTTCTCCCGGAAGTTCTGCGCGACGATGCGGGGAAAGAGATCGAAGTCGGTCTTGCCGACCACCTCCTGACCCGGCGCGATGTGGATCGCCTCGCGCAGGGCCTGGCTCATGTAGACGTAGCGCGAGTCGAGGTCCTTGATCATGAAGAGGGCGCCCGGGATCTTCTCGAGCACGTCGAGCACCTGCAGGATGTCATCGATTGGCGCGAAGAAGTCATTTCGGCGGGGCTCCATGGCGGGATTTTACCATTTTTTGTCCGAGCGGGCATCTTGTGAATTCCCTGGGATTCAGGCATATCTTCGGATAGCCCGATGAAATCGTTCCCTTGGACCAGCCGGCTCCTTCGCGTTCTCGCGTTCTCACTCTTGTGGGTTGCGGTGGTCGTGGCCGCCGGGGATCGCGCGGATGTCGGGGACGACCAGTTCGAGCGCGTCATTCGTCCCGCGTTGGTGAAGCATTGCTACGAGTGTCATTCCGGCGACGAGGCGAAAGCCGGCCTGCGACTCGACTTTCGGGGAGGCTGGGAACGCGGGGGCGAGTCGGGGCCCGCAGTCGTGCCGGGCGATCCCGAAGGCAGTTTGCTGATGAAGGCGATCCGGCAAGCCGATCCGGATCTGGCGATGCCGAAGAACGCCGACCCGTTGCCGCCGGCGATGGTGGCCGCGTTCGAGAGCTGGATCGCGCGGGGCGCATTGGATCCGCGAGACGCGCCTCCCTCGGCCACGGATGCGGCGGAGGAGGCCTGGAAAGCCAAGCTGCGCGAGCGTTCCCGCTGGTGGAGCCTGCAGCCGCCGAAGCGGGTCGATCCACCCGAGGTGAACGATCCCGACTGGAACGAGGAGCCGGTGGATCGGTTCCTTTTTTCGAGAATGGCAGAGCAGGGACTTTCTCCGGCGCGACCCGCCGAACCCGAAGTCTTGCTGCGCCGCCTCTCTTTCGTCCTCACCGGACTGCCGCCGAAACCGGAGCGGGTGGCGGCTTTTGTCGATTCTTGGAAGAGAGATCCAGACGCGGCCTTCTCGACCGCGGTCGGCGAACTGCTGGCGTCGCCGCATTTCGGGGAGCGCTTCGCCCGGCACTGGATGGATGTGGTTCGCTACACCGACACCTACGGATACGAGTGGGATATCGCGGCGAAGGGCTCCTGGGAATACCGAGACTACCTCATCCGCGCCTTCAACGGCGACATCGGTTACGATCAAATGATCCGCGAGCACCTTGCGGGGGATCTGCTGGCGCAGCCGAGGATCGATCGCGAGGCCGGTGTGAACGAAAGCCTGATCGGTCCCATGTTCTACCATCTCGGGGAGCGTCGTCACGGCAGCAGCGGCATGTTCAACGGCATTCACCAGGAGATGATCGACAGCCAGGTCGATGCCTTCTCCAAGGCTTTCCTCGGCATGACGGTGGCCTGCGCTCGCTGCCACGATCACAAGCTCGATGCGATTTCCCAAAAGGACTACTACGCCCTCGCCGGGATCTTCATGACCCCGCGCTGGACGAGCCGGATCATCGATGCTCCCGGGAAACACGAGAGCCGGATCGAGGAGCTGAAACGCCTGCGTCAGGAGATCCGGGGGGAGCTGGCGCGCGTGTGGCAGGCGAAGGCAAGGGGTGGCGGTTTCCGGGTGGAGGCGTTGCAACGCTGGTTGGCGGAGAACCGACTGGAAGACACCTCCGTGTTGCATCCGCTCGCGGCGCTGATGAGCGAAATCGAGTGGCTCGAGGTCGCCGGAGTCTCCGCGACGGCGGCCGCGCCCGAAACCAGGCTTGCGATCGAGAGTGACGGTGGCACCGTTCTCGTCTCGGGAGACGAAATCCCGCAGAACGACACCTACACCGTTCGCTTTTCGACGCCCCCGGGCGAAGCGAGCCTGCTCCGGCTGGAGGCGCTCACCCATCCGAGCCTCGGCAGCGGGGGGCCGGGGCGCACCGCCCATGGAAACTTCGTGCTCTCGCGAATCCGGGTCGAGATCGCGCCGAGGGGAGAGGGCGAATCGAAGGAAGTGCCCCTGGCTTCGGCCACGGCCGACTACGAGCAGCCCAATTATCCCGTGGCTGCCGCGCTGACCGATTCTCCGAATGGCTGGGGCGTCGGTCTCGGCGGCAACGTCGATCGTGCCGCCGAGTTCGTCTTCGCCGAACCGGTTGCCCTGCCGGAAGGAGGCGAGTGGACCGTGACGCTCGATTTCGGGTTGGGGGGCGGGCACGCCCTGGGGCGTTTCCGGCTCATGCCGGGCCGGGTGATCACGGCGGACTCGATCGACGAGGCTGCCTTGCTGACTCGATGGCGAGAACTGGCGGAAGAATGGCGTGCGACTCGCGCCGATCGCCTGGCGCGGAACGAGGCTTTCGCCATCCTGACCGATTTTTCCGAGCCGGGATTTCCCGAGGGCTGGGTCACCGAGGGCGCCGGGATCGAAGAGGGTTACGTGAAGGACGGAACCCCCTTGGTCGCCCTCGAGGGAGACCGGGTCGTGGCGCGGATCCTGGAGCGTGGCTACCATACCCATGCGCTTTCTTCGAAACTGCCCGGAGCGGTGCGGGCACCGGATCCGAAGACGCTACCGAGGCCGAAGGCGCGGGTGAAGATCGCGGGCGGAGAGTGGGCCGGACGCAGTGCGGTGCCGCAGAACGCCTTTCTCCATGAAGGTCCCGTCTTTTTCGATCCCACCAAGGAACCCGAATGGATGCCGATCGACACGCCGGCGGCGCTGAACAATGGCGTCACCCGGGTGCTGACCGATTTCGTGACCGCTTCGCTTCACCCGAATTTCCCGCCCCGCACCGGCGTCGCCCGGATGGGGAGCGTTGTCCTGCCGAACGAGGACGATGGTTTCGACAAGCGGAGTTGGTTCAGCCTCGTCGGAATTGTCACCGATGACGAGGGGAAGGCGCCGGTCGATACGCTCGAAGCCTGGGTTTCGCTCTATGAGGGGCCTCCTCCGGACAGGGGGAAGGCGGTTTGGAATCGGGTGGAAGAATGGATCTCCGGCGCGGTGCAACGGTTCGCCGAAGCGAAGAACACTGCGGGTGATGTTGAGGTGCTCAATGCCCTGCTCGATGTCGGCCTGCTGCCGAACTCGCTCGATGGCACCTCCGACCTCGCCGCCCTCGTAGAGCGCTATCGCGAAGTGGAGGCGACGATCGATTTTCCGCGCAGCGCCAACAGCATGGACGAACGCGGAGTCGAACCGATCGATTACCGGCTCAACATTCGCGGCGACGTCTATGACGAGGGGCCACCGGTTCCACGGGATTTTCTGGAGGTGTTCGCGGGCCGGCACGACGTGCGGGCAGCGGAGGGAAGCGGCCGGTTGGAACTGGCCAACTATCTATCCAGTCCCGACAACCCGCAGACCGCGCGGGTCTTCGTGAATCGGGTCTGGCAGTGGATCTTCGGCACCGGGATCGTGGACACGCCGAACGACTTCGGGAAACTGGGCGGGCGTCCCTCGCATCCCGAACTGCTCGACTGGCTCGCGCTGCGGTTCGTGGAGGAGGGCTGGTCGACGAAGAAACTGGTGCGGCGACTGGTGATGAGCGAGGCCTTTCGGCAATCCGGTGAGGTGAGCGAGGAAGGTTCCCGTCAAGATCCCGACAACCGGCTCCTCCACCACTACCCGACGCGGCGGCTCGAAGCGGAGGCGATTCGTGACAGCCTCCTCGCGGTGTCGGGCCGTCTCGATCCGACGCTCCATGGGCGCCCCATCCGGCCTCATCGCTCGGCTGAGGACGATAAGAAACGGCTTTTCTCCGGGCCGCTCGATGGTCGCGGGAGGCGGTCGATCTACCTCGAAATGTCCATCATGCAGCCGCCCGAGTTCCTCGTCGGATTCAACCTGCCTGACCTCAAGTTTCCGACG
>JAUIGT010000027.1 GCA_030432615.1 Verrucomicrobiia bacterium | reverse complement strand
CCCGGTTGCTTCGTTGCTCGTCGGTTGCGATGCCCGCATCGCGTCCTCCTCGTGCCTCGCCCCGAGAAAAACCGCCTCCGAAAATCGTCAGGTTTTTTCTCGGAGATGTTCGGCTGAAAAATTGGACAATCTTCCTAAATCCATTCAGGATTCGAAATTCTCGATGCGATCAAGCAAAGACAAAACTGTGATGGTTTTCAGTATTCTACTCACGTTGATCTACGTGACGGGATACGCTTATTGGCGTAATTCTCATTCGTTCACCTGTTGGGATGGCCAAACGGCAATTGGTATGGTTCACCCCCGTGAAATGGAAATGAAAGAGAAGCTTGTGTGGTGGCTTTATAAGCCGTTCGCAGACCTGGAGGAGTCCGCATTTGGAACCGAAATCTGCCACATTAAATCACTGTGAAACGATGGCCGAACAAGGCAGTGGAGGTGATTCCCTTCCCATCCTTAGTTTTCGCGCGTTCTGGCTTCGATTCAGTTCAAATTTGACCCGAAACAGTTCTTGGCTTCGGTCCGGGAATCACCTCACTTTTGACGGTTCGACAAGAAATGAGAATCGCAATCTTAGGCTTCGCAGTTTTTTTGTGCGGATGCAGGGATCCCTATGCTGGGGTGGGTACTCTCGTTTTGGACCGCGAGGACTACTACCACAGTACTCTGAATGACTTGAAAGTCACAATTGGAGACGAGGAGTATCGAGGCGTTTGGGGGCTTGTAGATACGTTCGACGGTGCCGAGTTTCCGGACAACTACCTCGGGCCGAATCACATGTATTCTCCGATCGTATTTTCGCCCACCGGGCGTTTCGCTTCAGTGCGGACTCATTTCACCCCAATACCGAACAGCACAAACGGAGCAGTATATTTTTCGTTCGCAGGAGTAGAAGGGGAAGAGCTAAGCCCTGTCCAAGCCTTAAACTTTAGAGCGATCTACGTCGTTCCGGAATCAGCTAACGAGTGTATACAAATTGGTAAGTTTGAACCCTCAGACAGTGAGGAAGAAGCTGCCCGAAGAGCCGTTGAGGCGTTGGAATTGTGGGGAGCAATGCACTCCGCCGGTGAATAGCACAAGGTGTCGAACAAGTCGTGGAACGCCAATCTCATCCCGGCCTCGCGACGGAAAGTTCTTTCGTGATTCGAGAGCCAAACATACAATCTGGAGCGCCCTCTCGGGATGAGATGGGTGCACTCAAATGTGCCAAAAAGGGCAGATGGAGATTGCCGAAATAGAGAAGATCCGAGCCTTTACTTCGGGAGATATCGTCCGCGGAGTTCGGAATCAGATTTGTGGAGTTGCCTTTACCAAAGGCAAGACATCGTTTGAATTCATTTTCGGCGAGCGAACCTCGCGGCTAGCACTGAGGGTTCAATCGGAAGGCATGACCTTGCACTTTGAATTCCCGGGAAACGAAATAGAAGAAGTAGGGTCGCCCCACAACGGATCGACTTTGATCTTCCGTGAATCGAAGTCCGGGGAACAGTTACTCACGCTATCTCGATCTGAGAGCGGATATTTGGTGGATCCCATAGTGCCATTCCTTGCAACGGAAGCGCGCGGCGAAACCGACAGCGAGGTAGGACAAGGCAGCGATGGGATCTGTCGAAACGGGGCAGGCGGCGATTTTTGACGAAAGCCAGGTAACGATCGGGGCGCTCGGCAGTGGGGAGTCAAGGAATTCGGAAAAACTTGGGAGTTGGAATCGATGGATTCCGCTGGATTCGCTTGGTTTCCTCGACTGATCCTCCGCTTTCATTCCGATTCGCAGGGCGGGAATGTCGCCTCCTCTGGAGTCAGGTGAAGATGCTGGACGCCCGATGTCGGTCTCTGGCCCGTCGGAATCCAGAGGGTTCGTTCGCTTCGCGCCGGGTATGCCGGGGTTCTCTTCTACCCGAAGGTTTCGCCTGGCGCCTGAGAAAGAACTCAACGGGGATACCGGGGCGTGAAAGGGTGTTGTGTCAGGAATTTTCACCGGCGCCATGCGTACATGGACGCGGCGCTTCGGGCGCTCCCCGAGCCGAAAAACCTTTTTCTCCTCGGGATCGTTGCTTACGATTTCACTGGCGTTGCCCGGATCGAGTCGAGTGCGCTGAAACATTTGCCAAGGGAAGGACTCCGCGATGCCGGTTCACGAGGAAATCATGGGTTGGGCCTGGATCCTTGCCGTCGCTGCCGGTTCGAATTGGGCCTACGGGAATCGGTCGGCTTTCGGCCGGTCACTGATTCTGAGATCGGGAGGGTTCTGGCGAGTGGCTCGTTGGAGCGGGTTGGTGGTATTCCTTTCCGTTGTGGCCCTGTGGGCTGGAATGGATGGAGGCAATCGGACCTTGGCGGTGGTGGCGCTCGTCGGGGCTTTCTCGATGCTTTTTGGAACTGCCCGAAAGCGCGCGAGATCCGCGCCGCCGAATCCGACAACGCGGGGAGTGGAGACAGACGGCCAGGCACCGAATCCGTGAACCGGGGAGAGCTTATTCCGCCATGACTTCTTTCCTTCTGTCTCGTCTTGGAGGACGCTCCCCCGGACAAGCGACTCTTGTCCCTGGGCTTGCCGCGATGAAAGGGCGGAAACTCTTGGCTTCCGTCCTCCTTTTCCTTTCGACTGCGCTCGGAAACGCGGCGGAACCTGTTCTTTCCTTGGATTACCATCACAGTCTGCGGATCCCCCACAGCCATGTCCGGATCACCGTGGATACCCATGGGAGGATGACGGTCGTGACGGAATCCAGAGGCAAGGACAAGGCAACCCGGCAGGTGCCACTTCCCTTGAAGGTCTTCCGGGACTTGAAGCGAGACCTGGATGCGATCGACTGGGCGAAGGTCTCGGCGGAGAAGACGACGGGAGCGGACGGAACGTTGGTTCGGATCTCATTCGGGAATCAATCCGCCGTGCTTTGGTCGCCGGATTACGATTCGAGGAAGCGCGGATTGGGTCGGGTTCAGCGGATGATTGAGAGGATCTTTGATCTGGCCGGGCTGGATCGAGCCGGCATGCCCCGATGAATTCAACGCGGAACCAGCGAGATCCGGTCGCGAGTTGATTGACTTCGCGGAATCGAATCCCTACCCTCCAATCTCGACGGCGTTTCCGGATCGGGCGCGCCCTGCCTCAAACAGTCAACGAGCCATGCGTGGTTTCCTTTTTCTCTCACTGGTGGTGTTGTCGCTCCCCATTTGCCGGACTCTGGCAATCGAGCCGGATTTCGAAGAGGAGTTTACCCGGCTGCACCAAGTCTACCTGGACGGCGGCCCGGCCGAGGTGCGTGAAAGCCTGGCCGGGATGATCGCGATCTTCGAGGAGGACCCGGATTTTTCGCCGAGCGAGCAGGCCAGCGGGCTCAGCTTGTCGTACGGGCAACTCCATGTCTTCGAACAGCGAACGGGCGATGCGGAGGCGGCCCGGGCGGCCTTGATCAAGGCGAGGTATTGGACCTTGCGGCAAGCGGAACTTTCCGGGTGCTCGCCGGCGGAGGCGATGCGTCACGTGGAAAAATTTGCCAGCGAGGAGGGAGTGGTGGCCTTCATCGACAAGTGGGACCGGGAACACAATGACGGTCGCTTGCCCAGGTATGCGCGGAAGCCGTGAGGCCGATGGGGGGACCCGGTGCGGGAGTCGTTCAAAGAGATTCTGTCCAATGATGAAAACGATTGTTACTTATATTCTGGGTCTCCTGCTGGTGGTCGCGGTTGCCTCTGCCGAGGATTCGTCCGTCGCGGTGGCGAAGGTGGATTACGGCCAGATCGAGGACCTGCTGGTCAAGGTCGTGCTGAGTGCGGATGAGAACGCGGAGCTGCGGGACCGCTACGAGGCGAAGACGAAGGCGGCCCGGGAGGCGCAGGAAAAGATTCAGGCGGCGATCATGAAGGGCGAGAGTTTGAACCCGGAGGAGGCTGCCCGGAGTTTCCTGCACGACGACGGGGATGAGGAGGAGGTGGAGCAGCGGTGCCAGAAGCGCCTGCTCGAGATCATCGAGAAGACCTTCGCGGGAAAATACGACCTGGTCTTCAAGGAGGACTACGGGAGTTCGCTGCTCTACACGAAAGCCGCCATCGACGACGTCACGATGATCATCAAGCAGGAGCTGCTCAAGGAGTTGCCGGAGCGCCGGGAAGCGGTGAAGGAGCGCTGAAGCGACGAGGGGGATCGGTGCGGAACTCCGGGTTCTTCATGGTTTCGAACACGGATTTCCCACGGATTCGCTTCGCTTGCCACGGCCTTCCACGGATGGGTCGGCGGAGATTTCTCCGCCTCACGATCCTCGGCGAGCGCGGCCGCGCTCAAAACCCGTTCTCGACCACCAGCTCGCTGAGCGGCAGCTGGCCGGGCTTGGGCCAGGGGGCCTTGGTTCCCTTGCCGATGGCGATCATGGGGCCCATGACGTGGTCCTCGGGCAGCTGGACGAGCTTGGCGACGCCCTCGATGTCGAAGCCGATCATGGGACAGGAATCGTAGCCCATGGCCTTGGCGGCGAGCATGAGGGTCTGCATGGCCATGCCGATGGAGCGCTGGGCCTCGTCGCGCTGGAGCCATTCGCGGCCCTCGTGGAAGGGACCCATCCAGCCGACGAGGAGGTCGGCGACTTCCTGGGGCGCGTTCTGCCAGTAGCGCTCGGGATTCTTGGCCCAGGCCCGAGTGTCGGCGGTCATCAGGACGAGCAGGGAAGCGTCGGTCATCTGGGCCTGGTCGTTGCCGAACTCGGTGCGGATTCGCTGCCGCAACTCGGGGTCGCGCAGGATCACGAAGCGCCAGTGCTGGATATTGAAACTGGTCGGCGCCTGGATGGCGGCCTCGAGGAGCTTGGTTTCCTCCTCCTCGGTGAGGCGATGCTCGGGATCGAAGGCCTTGATGGCGCGGCGCTGGTAGATGGCGTCGAAGGTGTTCATGGGATTCGGTGCGGATTCTTCGGTTTTCGGCTTTCCGCTCGGGTGGCTTTCCGGTCGGGTGGATTGGTCGGGTGGGGACCGAAAGGCTTACGGCGATGGGCGTGATGAGGGAGGCATCGGGATTTGCGCCGATTCGCGCGGGATGGGATGGGTGGGCATGGACGCCTCTCGCCAACCCCGCTCTTTCGCCTTTGCTTCCCGGTTTCACCGATTCCTGGCCGCTTTGTTGGGACCGGTGCTGGTGACGGCTGTTTCCGCTCCCGCCGCCGAGCCGGAACCGAAGCCGGCGACCAACGTGGTCTTCATCCTCGCCGATGATCTCGGGTGGATGGACATCTCGCCGAACAATCCCGACACTTTCTACGACACGCCGAATCTCCAGCGGCTGGCCGACAGCGGGATGCGCTTCACCTCCGCCTACGCGGCCTGCCCGGTGTGTTCGCCGACGCGCTCGTCCATTCTCACGGGCCGCTATCCGGCGCGGACACGGAACACGGACTACTTCGGGGCGCCCAACGCGCACGAGGAGATCCCGTCGAATTACGATCCCGCGAAGGACGGGAAGTTCGGCCGCCACGCGGATCGCCCGGTGCGACCGGCGCCGTATGTGAATCACCTCGCCGCCGAACACACGACCCTGGCCGAAGCCCTGAAGGCGCACGATTTCGCGACCTTCTTCGCCGGCAAGTGGCATCTCGGTCCGCAGGGATCGTGGCCGGAGGATCACGGGTTCGACGTCAACAAGGGCGGCATCGACCGTGGCGGTCCCTACGGTGGAAAGAAATATTTTTCGCCCTACGGCAATCCGCGGCTGGAGGACGGGCCGGAGGGCGAGCACCTCCCGGATCGCCTGGCCACGGAGACGGCCAACTTCATCGCCGAGCACAAGGACGGTCCCTTCCTGGCCTACCTGTCGTTCTACTCCGTGCACACCCCGCTCATCGGCCGTCCCGACCTAGTGGAGAAATACCGGGCGAAGAAGGAGACGCTCGACCTGCCGGAGAAACTCTTCGCGCCGGAGCCGCCGCGCGAGGCGCGCCAAGTGCAGGAGCACGCCGTCTACGCGGCCATGGTCGAGGCCATGGACCAGGCCGTCGGGAAGGTGCTCGATGCCCTGGAAGCCAACGGTGTGGCCGATCGCACCCTGGTGATGTTCTTCTCCGACAACGGTGGCCTGTCGACCTCGGAGGGATCGCCGACCGCCAACGTGCCGCTGCGCGCGGGCAAGGGCTGGCTCTACGAGGGCGGTATTCGCGAGCCGCTGCTGGTGCGCTGGCCGGGTGTGACCGCGCCGGGATCGGTCTGCGACGCGCCGGTGATTTCCACCGATTTCTATCCCACCATCCTCGACGCCTGCGGCCTGCCGGAATTGCCCGAGCAGCATGTCGATGGCGCCAGTTTCGCGAAGTTGCTGCGGGATCCGTCGGCGGCGTTCGATCCGGAGCGGGCCCTCTTCTGGCACTACCCGCACTGGGGCAACCAGGGCGGCACCCCGGGCTCGGCGATCCGCGAGGGCGACTGGAAACTGATCGAGTGGGACCACGGCAAGGAGCCCGAGTTATTTCACCTTTCCGAGGACCTGTCCGAGTCGAAAAACGTCGCCGCCGAGCATCCGGAAAAGGTCGCCGAGCTGGCGAAAAAGCTCGAGGCCCTGCGACGGGAGACCGCGGCCCTGCCGACCTCGAAGAACCCGGAGTTCCGGGGGAAATTCGAGAAGTGGTAGCAGGGCGGGGGCTCGGTGAGATCGGGCCGTCACCGCGGGAAGCTTTCGGCGGAGGAATGGGATTGCCTCGGCGCACCGATCCTGGTTGACTGGATTCGGTATGATACCAAATTCCAATAACCCCTGGACGATTGATGGAAGTGGAAAAAGAGGATCCCAGCCTTCGGTTGATTTTTGTGATGCGAGCCTTCGCTTCCCGGATGCTTCGTTCCGCCTCGGTCAGGTAGCTCGCTACCTTCCCTCAGCGCGCCTCGCCCCGAGAACCGAGGGACTCGCAAATCGTCCAGATCTTGTTTGAATCCGGTATGAGTGGATTCCGTCTCGTCTTGTTTTCCGCGTTGGGGTGGTGGCTCGGGATCGGGCTTTCGGGCGCGATTCCCATGCTCGGTGAATGGGAAATGGAAGAGGAGTGGGAGGCCCCGGAGTCGTGGGAAATGCGGGAGCCGCCGAACCGGGATGTCGGAGTCGATGAGGCTTGGGAGTTGCTGTTGGAGGCCCCCACGTCGGATCGGTACCTTCGATGGCTGGAAGAAGCCTGGGAGCGAAAGGGTGGAGATGCTCCCTCGTTGCGGGAACACGTCGAGTCGCGGGCGAAGGTGAATTCGGGCGACGCGATTCCGTGGCTGATCCACGCGCGGCTCCAGGCCAGGCACGACGATCCGGTGGTCGCCCTCATCGACCTGGCGAAGCGGATGCGGGCCTTGCAGGTGTCCGGCAGGGTGCACGGCGCCTACAGCCGGGTTTTCGACGAGATCGAGGAGCCCGCCCGAAAACGGATCGCGGAGGCGATGAAGGACGATGTGCCCGCCGTGATGGACTACCTGGAGCGGTCGGGAATCCTGGAGCCGGAACCGACCTTCAGCGCGGTTCCGATGAGTCTCTACGAACCGCGCACCTTCCTGTGGCCGATGCTGGAAGAAATCCTGGACGGGCCGGATTTCCGCCGGGCGGAACTGGTCGAGGCGATGCAGGCGCAGAAGCCCCAGCATTTCAGCCACGTGCTGCTGCGGCTGATCCTGACCGGGGAGGAGCGAAGGAAGCAGAAGGCGGTCAACTACCTCGGCGAGCGGGTGGAGCGGATCGATGACCAGATGCCGCCGGAAGGACAGCGGGAGCTGGCGGCGTTCTTCCGGCAGTTCCTGGCGCGGACCCGTCTCCCGGCCCGGAATCCGGAGAAGATCGAGCAGGGGCTCGTCTTCGTGGAGCGCTACTTCGACCTGCGGGGCGACGGGGACCTGCGGCGACTGCGGGAAGCGAACTCCTTCGAGGACCTCGGACAGGATGCGGGGAGCGCGGGGGCTTTTGGATATCGATGGCTGATGAGCACCTTCTACGAACGGCCGGAACTCGCCGAGCGCGGATTCGAACGGCTCCTGGAATTGGCGGAAGACCCCGACTTTCTCGCCCAGAGGGAGCGTCAGGTCCGGCCCGCGCAATCGTATGCGGGCGAGGTGCTGCGCCTGCTGTTGGACGAGCACGGGAACTTCATCAGCGTGGGCCTGGCGGTGCGCCTGCTGCGAGGGAATCGCGAGATCGGGAACGCCTTCGAATCGAGGTTGCAGTATGCGGTCAACTGGTCGTTCACGGAATACTCGAAAAGAGGCGATGATCCCCTGGAATCGCTCGACGGGCGGTTGCGTTTCCTGGTGTCCGAGGCCGGCGACGGTTCCTACGCGATGTTGGCGGACGGGTTCTTTCACTTCTTCGAGGAGTTGGCGGAGCGCGATCCCGAGCTGGCCGACCGGGTCAGAGCCCACTACAACCGGGAGAGCCCGGAGACGACGGACGCGGCCCTGGCGGCGTTGCGGCGCGAGATCCGGGAGGCGATCCGATTTCACGACTGGTCCGTGGCGGTCGCCCGCGCGAAGCACGAGGAGGACGGGGCCGAAGTTCCCGCCATGACGGGGGAGCTGGAGGAGCACTACCTGGCCGCGCTGACCGGGCCCGGCATGGGGAAAAGCGGCCGGCTCATGGTGGCCCGTTTCCTGGCCCGGCACGGCGGGGAGGACCTGCCCTCGCGGCTGATGGGCGCGGTGGTCGATCTCTCGGTGGATCGGTTGGAGAATTTCCAGGCCTGGGATCGGGAATTGCGGGGGCTGTATCCGGTGCTCGTCGCACTGGTCCGGCGGGATCGCGAGAACGAGGAGTGGCGGGAGTGGGCGCGGTCCATCGTGGTTCCCTTCGTTCGGAATGCCGGGCCTCACCTGTCCACCAACATCTACAGCGAGGCCAACCAGCGAGCGGCGGCGGCGGTGCTGGACATGGCCGTCGAACTGGACCTGCGCGCCCAGATCCTGTCGCTGGTGGAGCATCATGGCGAGGTCCTTCCGGTGGAGGAAGTCTTCGGTCACCTGGCAAACGCCGGAATGCTCGACCAGGCGAGGGATTACCTGGAAAGCGAATGGCCGCGGCTGCTCAAGAGCGTCTCGTATTTCGGACTGCGGAGCGAAGACCTGTCCGGGCACCGCGTCGAGTTGCTGGAAAGGTTCACCGATCCCGGGATGCGTTTCCTGGCCGAGGTAGTCCTCGCTTCCCGGCCCGATCGGGCAGACCAGGAGACGCTGTGGTTCATGCACGGGCATTTCCACGACCTGGCGAGGCTGGAACCCGGCGCACCCGAACGTTCCGAGCGCTCCCGGAGAATGGAAGCGCTCGCGGCCTCGTTCTCGAAGGTGAATTTCGCGGAGGAATCGGTCAGGCGCGCCGCGCTGCTGCAGTTGGGGCGCGATCCGTTCGCGGCACGGGTGCTGGCTTCCGAGATCGATGCTTCGGTCGGCGGCCTTACCGCCTTCGATGCCTTCGACAACCATCGTGATCACCGGGATTACGAGCAAGGGTTGAATCTCATGTGCCTGCACGCCTGGTTGGAAGGGGAGCGGGGAGATTTCCCGACACTGAACCGCTGGCTCGATGAAAGCCTGGCCCTGGCGAGTGACTATCGGCAGCGACGTTTCTTCAACTCGGTGCAGACCCTGGTTCTCCTGCCGCGGATCGAGGCGGTCTGGCCCCGGCTCTCGGAAGCGGAAATCGGGCGCGAGTTCGATACCTGGAAACGGCTCGTGGAAGCGGTCGGAGAGACGGACTACAGCAATGGGTACCGGAGTCTCTACGGCTTCCTCGCCTCGGCTTTTCTCTCCGGTCGCGAGACGGACGTGGAGGCCTGGTGGAGGAGATTGACGGAGGAAAAGCGAGAGTTCTTCCAGGAGCGCTACCGTATCGAGCCGGTCGTCCTGTCCCATCTGAGGTCCGCGGTGGGGGACGCGGATGAATCCCGGAGAAAGCGGGTGCTCGAGCGGATGCTGGCGTCGCCCTGCGTGAAGGAACTGAATGCGCCGGGCTTCAATTGGGCGAAATCGTTTCCGACCGCCAAGCTCCTGAGTGAGGCGGAGTTGGAGGAGTGGGGACCCGACTGGGTGGTCGCCCATCCCTGGGACGGCTGGAACGCGGCCTACCTGTCCTTCCACTTTGAGAAGAAGGAGGACTGGACTCGCGCCTTGTCCTGGATGGAAAAGGCCGTCGAGCTGGCGAGTTCACCGGAGCACCGGGCCAACCTGATGGTCCGCCAGGCCACCCAGCTGGATCGTGCCGGTCGGGTCGCCGAGGCGCGCCGGGTGGTCGATGCCATCGATCGTGAGAAGATCGGTGGGACCAACACGCCCGGCTATTTCCGCAAGCTGCTGGAGAAGCACGGGTGGGAGTGAAGAAGAGACGCCCTCGACGTTGCCGGGAAGGGCAAAGAAAAAGCCCCGCCGGGGATTCCGGCGAGGCTGGGTGGTGAAATCGTCGATGACCAGAGAGGTCTGGCTTACTTCTTCGGTTTGTGGTCGGTGTGGCAGGCCTTGCAGTTGGCGGCCTTGTCGAGACGGCCGAGGGCGGCTTCCCCGGTGTCTCCGCCGGCGACGGCGTCCATGGCGGCGATGAGTTCCGCGACCTTGGCGTCGTAGGCGGCCTGGTCGCCCTTGGGCGCCTTGGTGCCTTCCATGGTCTTGATCAACTTGGCGAGGCTCTTGGTCTCGCTCTTCGAGGCGGCCCCGTCGAGGACCTTGGCCAGGGGACTGTCGTCGCCCTTGAGGCCTTCCTTCATGACTTTCTCGAGAATCTCGTGATTCTCATCGGCGACGACCGCGGTGGAAATGGCGATCGCGGCGACGGCGAACAGGGCGGGGAGAATGCGGGTGAGTTTCATCGGGCGGAGACTAGGCGGATGACTGTATCGCCGGCAAGCGATTTCGAGCGCCTTTGTCCGAATTTTTCGTTACCTCCGCGGGACTTCCCGTAATGGACTTCGTTCGATCTCGTCGGAGGGTGAACGAGATCCCACTCAGCCCGCAAGCAGATCGGCCCCATGAATCAACTCGAGCAACTGAAGCAGTTCACCACCGTGGTCGCCGACACCGGCGACTTCGAATCGATGCGCGAATACCAGCCGCGGGACGCGACCACCAACCCCTCCCTCATTCTCAAGGCGGCACAGCAGGAGGCCTACGCGCCCTTGGTTGATCGCGCGGTCGCGGACCTGCGGGGTTCCTCGCTCAGCGGGCGAGCCCTGACCGAGGCCGTCATCGACCGGGTCCTCATCGCCTTCGGCAAGGAGATCCTCGCCATCGTCCCGGGACGGGTCTCCACCGAGGTCGATGCCCGGCTGTCCTTCGACACCGAGGGCACGATCGAGAAAGCCCGCCGCCTGATCGAACTCTACGAAGCCGAGGGGATCGGGCGCGAGCGGATCCTCATCAAGATTGCCTCCACCTGGGAAGGCATCGAGGCGGCGGCCCGGCTGCAGCGGGAATCGATCCGCTGCAACCTGACGCTGATGTTTTCCCTCATCCAGGCGGTCGCCTGCGCCGAGGCGGGGGTCACGCTGATTTCACCGTTCGTTGGCCGGATCTACGACTGGTATCGCAAGCAAACCGGCGAGGACTATCACGGCGCCGACGATCCGGGCGTGCAGTCGGTGCGACGGATCTACGCCTACTACCGGAAATTCGGCTACGACACCGAGGTGATGGGCGCCAGTTTCCGCAACCTCGGCCAGATCCTCGAACTGGCCGGTTGCGACCTGCTCACCATCAGTCCCGACCTGCTGGAAAAATTGCAGAACCACGAGGGCGAGGTGGAGCGGAAGCTCTCGCCGGACGCGGCGGACGGGGAATCCGCGGCCGACATCAACCGGCTCGACCTCGATGAAAAGACCTTCCGCTATCGTCTCAACGCCGACGCCATGGCCACCGAGAAGACCGCCGAGGGCATTCGCAAGTTCGCCACCGACATGGAGAAGATGGAGACGCTGGTGGAGATGAAGCTGGGGTGAGGGAGCTTGGAGCTTGGAGCGAGGGGCTTGGAGATTGGAGGGAGAGAAGCGGATCACTCCCTGGAGTTCCGTGGCCGGCCCGATCGTTCCTCCGGATCCTCGGGGGTGAGGCCGACCACGAGATCGTGCCGGGCGACGAGTTCGCCGGTCCTGGAATTCGGCAGCGGCTCGAACTTTGCGGTGAGCAGGGCCAAGGCCGCGGGATTGTCGCCGATGGAACGACGCAGTACGCCGTCCCGTTCGTTCTGCGATTCGCCGTGGATGTAGCACTGGGTGGTGAGCACGCGTCCGGAGCCATGGTAGACGGCCATGTGGATGTGGGGCGTGCGTGGCCCGTAGGCGACCGGCTTGATGGTGCGGAAGTAGTATTCGCCTTTCCGGTTGGTCAGGAACCGGCCGAAACCCTGGAAGTGGTCGTCGCGTTTCGGACCGGTCAATCCGCCGTCCTTCGAGTGGATGTAGGCGCCGCCGCTATCGACCTGCCAGATCTCGACCACGGCGTTGGGCACCGGGTTGCCGCTGGCGTCGCGCACGGTGCCGTGCAGGTGGGTGATCTCCCCGACGGCGGGCGTGGTGGCATCGTTGATGAGGAGGAGGTCGTTGTCCGTGTCGAGCGGCAGGTGATCGGGGTAGAAGGGCCCCTCGGTCTGGCGCGGGGTGAGGGAGAGCGCTTCCGCGAACGCTCCCGGGACGGTGAAGAGGGCGGCCGAGCCGGCCATGGCGTGGCGGAGAAAGCGTCGACGATGGCAGGTGCGGCAGGCGGGATCGAAGGGCGTGGGGGAAGACGGCATGATTTCGAGGGGCGAAGGCGGAGCGGAAGGTTCGGGCGATGAAACACCGCCGCGCTTGGTTCGACGCGAGATATCCGTCCTCGATTCAATCGCCGATCGCTTTCTTTCCGGTGGTCCGGGGAATGAAAAGCTCCACCGGTTCCACCCGACCCCGCACCTCGGCCGAGCCGGCCGGGGCGAACTCCAGGTCGTGGATTTCCTCCGTTTCGCAGCCGAGAACCCGGCGTTGAATGGCCTCGCTGACGAGGATGTCGGTGGCGCGGTCGCGCGTCAGCGACTGGAGCCGGCTGGCGACGTTGACGGTGTCGCCGATGGCGGTGAACTCGCGCCGATGGGCGGCCCCGACATTGCCGACCACGGCATCGCCGGCGTGGAGGCCGATGCCGATGCGCAACGGTTCCCGTCCATCCGCTTCGCGCTCGCGGTTGAGGACCTCGAGGCGTTCCACCATGGCGAGGGCGCAGCGCACCGCGCGGACGGCGTGATCGGGCTGGGGAACCGGAGCGTTGAACCAGGCCAGGAGCCCGTCACCGAGATACTTGTCGAGGGTGCCTCCATAACGAAAGATCTCGTCCACCATGTGGCCGTGGAATTCGTTCAGCAGCCGCACGACTTCGCGGGCGGAGAGATTCTCGCTGAGGCTGGTGAAACCGCGGATGTCGCAGAAAAGCACCGAGATCTCGCAGCTCTCCCCTTCGCCCGGATCGTCGCGATCCTCGATCAGCTCGGCGACGCCGGGGGAAAAGTAGCGGGCGAGGCGGTTTCGCCGCGCTTCCCGGAGGGCGGCCTCGCGCAGCAGGGCATTCTGCCGGCGGGGCAGCCAGCTCATCATGACGGCGGTCATGAGAATGAGCAGCGGCCCCGTCATCAGCGAGACGGCCGACAATTGCGCGGCCCGGTAGATGACCAGGGTCGCGATGATGCCCACCAGCGCCGTCGGGATGAGGTGACGGGCGCGCAGGCTGAACGACGACATCGCCGTGAGGAACAGGAAAAGCGCCAGGCTGAAGACCGCGGCCGCGTCGGGTGAGTCGTTGCCCTCGATGTTGGTGATCTGGATGAGGGTGACGAGGGGAATGTCGATGAGGGGAACGGCGAAGCGGCTGGCCCCGAGGATGACGCGGGAGCGCTTCCCGAAAGTCCACAGGAGAATGGCCAGCAACCAGTAGACGACCAGGTGCGGCGCGGTGGCGAGGAATCCGGGATCGTCGAGACCGAAATGTCCCCAGGCGTAGACCCCTACGAACACGGTGGTGACGGCCAGCCGGACGAGATTCATGAAGTCGGCGGCCGACCGGCGTCCGCTGTCGAGGGAGTGGGTCACCAGATCGTCCGCGACCGGTGGCTCCGCCGCATCAACCGTGATTTCTGGGCGATCGGGTGCGCTCATTTGCGCTCCAGTGTCGTAGGAAAAAGAGGAGAAGACGAGCGAATATCCGGACCTTCGATCGAGGTGGTTTTTCCGGCTGTAAGGAAAAAAATTGTTGGCGTCAAACAACTGTTTGAACGAGAGGTCAAGCCCGTGCCGAAACACGAAAACAACACTCCATCAGACTCCGTCAATCGTGGCGGAGGTGCCTTCCGCTGGATCCTGCTGGCGGTCGTCGTGGCCGCCGGACTGTGGTTCGGTCTCAAGGCGATCCGGGAAACTCCCGTCGCCGGCGAGGGCGAAGGCGCGCCCGCCGGCGGTGCTCCCGCGGGCCCCCCGCCAGCCTCGGTGATCGTCGCCCCCGTGGAATCGCGCACCGCGGTGGAGCGCCAGCGGGTGACCGGTTCCCTGATGGCGAAGTCGAGGGCCGAGGTCGCCGCGCGCGAGAGCGGCGCGGTGGAGGTGGTGAAGGTCGATGAGGGCGATGCGGTGAAAAAGGACGATGTCATCGCCACCCTCGACGCCCGGCGACTCAATGCCGAACTGGCCCAGGCGCGAGCCCGGGTGACCGTGGCCGAGGCCATGGTCCTGCAGCGCGAGGCCGAGTCGAAGCGCGCGGATTCCGACCTGCAGAGCAAGAAGGACCTTCTCGAGGATCGGGCGGTGTCGAAGCGCGAGGTGCTCGACGCGGAACGCGAGGCGGCGGTGGCCAAGGCCCGCACCCAGGCGGCCCGCGACGAACTGACCGCCGAGCGGAGTGTCCTCGAACTTCTCCAGGTGCGACTGGGAGACCTCGAAGTGAAGGCGCCGTTCGACGGCCGGGTGGTGGCCCGGCACGTGGAGCCGGGTGAATGGCTGGCCGCGGGCGCTCCGGTGGTCACGCTGGTTTCCATTGGCGAGATCGAGGCCTGGCTCAATGTCCCGGAACGTTTTTCCGCCGGGGTCGAGGCGGCCGGATCCGATCTGAAGGTGGTCACCGACGGCAACCACGTGGAGACCGAGGCGAAATCGATTCGCCGCGTGGCCGACGTGGACCAGCGTACCCGCCTCTTCACCGTGGTCGCCACCGTCGAGGACCAGTCGGGAGCCCTCGTGCCGGGCATGTCCGTGCATGCCGACCTGCCCGTCGGGGAAGCCACGGAGCGGTTCGCGGTGCCGGTCGATGCCGTCATGGTCACCCGCAACGAGACCTATGTCTTTCGCGTCGGTCCTCCTCCGGAAGGGGGTGGGATGCCGATGTCGGAGAAGGTTCCGGTCACCGAGCTTTTCCGGCGCGACGGCATCGCCTACCTCGACTCCGCCTCGCTGAAGGCCGGCGACCAGGTCGTTGTCGAAGGCAACGAACGACTTTTTCCCGGCACCCCGCTGATCGTCACCGAACCACAGTCGCCGGTCGCGGAATAGCCGCCCGAACCGGCCGCCCCCCGGGCTCGGTTTCTTCTCTCCCGTCTCCATGATACGCTCCGCCGTCAATCAACCCATCTCCGTCGCCGTCGGCGTGCTGCTGAGCGTCTTCGCCGGCATTCTCGCGGTGTCGCGGGTGCCGATTCGGATGACGCCGGAGGTGGAGTCGGTGGTGGTCTCGGTCATCACCAACTGGGAAAGCGCCTCCGCCGAGGAGATCGAGAGCGACATCGTGGAGGAACAGGAAAAAGTCCTCGGGGAGGTCAAGGGGCTCCGCTCCATGATCAGCACCAGCGCGGCGGGGCAGGGGACCATCCGGCTGGAGTTCGAGACCGGCACCGACATCGAGGAGGCCAAGGCCGAGGTCCTCCAGAAGCTGGACGAGGTTCCCGGTTATCCCACCGGCGTGCTCCAGCCCGTGGTCGAGGGCGTCGATCCCGAGTCGGTCGATTACATCTCCTGGATCGGACTGGCTTCCACCGATCCCGATTTCGACGCCGCCACCCTCGCCGATTTCATGGAACGGCGGATGAAACCCCGCTTCGAGCGCCTGCCGGGCGTCTCCAAGGTCGGGATTCGCGGCGCCCGCCAATCCGAGCTGCACATCGTGGTCGATCCCCGCGCCATGGCCGCGCGCGGCATCACCTACTCGCAGCTGCGCCTGGGCATCGAGGCCGCCAACGTCGATATTTCCGCCGGCCGCCTGGAGGAGGGCAAGCGCGACATCCGGGTTCGCACCATCGGGCGCTTCGACGGACCCGAGGACATCGAGAAGATGGTCGTGTTCCGGGACGAATCCGGCCCCGTCTACCTCGGCGATATCGCCAAGGTGGAGGAGGCCTTCAAGGAGCGGACCGACTGGGCGCGGGCCCGTGGCTACCAGATGCCGTTCTTCAATTTCCAGCTCGCGCGCGGCGCGAACCTGCTGGAGACGATGGGTTTCCTCATGGACGAGGTGGACGAGATGAACGCCCCCGGCGGTCTCCTCGACCGGAAAGCCGCCGAGTTGGGGATCAATGGCCGGCTGGAGTTGATCAACACCTACGACTCCACCACCTACGTGCGCGACGCCATCGACCTGGTGCAGTCCAACATCGTCGTCGGTGGGATCCTCGCCACGCTCACCCTCCTGCTCTTCCTGCGCTCCTTCCGCTCGGTCGGCATCATCGCCGTCGCCATCCCGGTGTCGGTGATCGCTTCCTTCGTGGTGCTCGTCGGCCTCGGCCGGTCGATCAACATCATTTCCCTGGCCGGGCTGGCCTTCGCCGTCGGGATGGTGGTCGACAACGCCATCGTCGTCATCGAGAACATCTATCGACATCTCGAGATGGGAAAACGCGGCCCCCAGGCGGCGCTGGACGGGGCCAAGGAGGTCGCGGGGGCGGTGGTGGCCTCGACCATGACCACCCTGGTGGTGTTCTTCCCGATTCTCCTGATCCAGGAAACCGCCGGGCAGCTGTTCCGCGACATCGCCCTCGCCATCATGGCGGCGGTGGGGCTGAGCATGATCGTTTCGCTGACCCTGATTCCGGCGGCGGCGGCGCGTTTCCTCCATCGCAGCGACGCCGATTCCGAGATCGGGGAAAACGACGACATCGGCGAGGTCCTCGACCAGAACCAGGGAGCGAAGAAGTGGCTGCTGGTGCTGATCCACCCGTTCGCCAAGTTTCTCCACTGGCTCCCCAACGGGGTGAGTCGGGCGGTGTCGGTGGTGACTCGATCGTGGCCGCGGCGGATCGCCCTGATGCTCGTCTTCGGGGTGGTGACGGTGGTCGGTATCCAGGTCCTGAAGCCGCCGCGCGACTACCTGCCCACCGGGAACCGGGACGTGGTCTTCGGCATGCTCTTTCCTCCGCCGGGCTACAATCTCGAGCAGCTTTCCGAGATGGGACGTCGTGTCGAGGAACGGGTGCGCCCCTCCTGGGAGGTGACGCCCAACAAGTTCGGCATCGAGGACGTGATGGAGAAGCGCGAGGGGAAATCGACCGAGCCCTACGATTCGCGTGAACCGGTTCCGCTCGGCTACGGGCAGGAAGGCACGGTGATGCCGCCCCCGTTGCGTCACTACTTCCTCGTCAGCTTCGAGGGTCGCATGTTTCACGGTGCCATATCCGAGGACAAGAAGCGCGTCATCGACGCCGTCCCCCTCCTCAACATGGCGACTTCCGGGGCCGCCGCTCCGGACACCATCGCCTTCGCCTTCCAGGCGCCGCTTTTCCGCGTGGCCGGCACCACCGGTTCGGCCATCCAGATCGATCTCACCGGCGACGACCTCGACCAGGTGAGCGGCGCGGCGGGGGCCTTGTTCGGGGCCCTGATGCAGGAATTCGGTCCCGGCACCGTCCGCCCCGAGCCTCCCAATTTTTCGCTTCCGCTCCACGAACTCCAGGTGGTGCCCAACGACGAGCGTCTCCGTGAACTGGGCATGACCCGCACCGACCTCGGCCTCGCGGTGCAGGCGAACGGGGACGGCATCCTCCTCTTCCGCCAGTACGAGCAGAACGGCGAGCTGAAGGACATGAAGATCCTCAGCGAATACTCGCGCACGGACAACGCCATGGAGGCGCTGCTCAACGCGCCCGTGGCCACGCCGCTGGGCGGGGTGGTCGATTTCAAGAGCGTCGCCGAACTCAAGCGCGTGCGGGGCCCGGACATGATCCGTCACGTGGATCGCCTCCGCGCGGTGACCGTGGAACTGACGCCGCCGAAGGGGCAGCCGCTCGAGGCCGCCATCGAGAAGGTCGAGGAAAAGATCGCCGAACTCCGGGAGGCCGGCGCCATCCCGCCCTCGGTCGGGGTCGAGCTGGCGGGGTCCGCCGGCAAGCTGGCGGAAATCACCCAGGCCCTGCTGGGCGACGGGACGCTGTTCGGCACCCTGTCCAGTTCGCTGGTGATGGCCTTTCTCATCGTCTACCTGCTGATGGTGGTGCTGTTCCAGAGCTGGACCTACCCGCTGGTCATCATGCTGTCGGTGCCCCTGGCGACCTTCGGCGGTTTCCTCGGCCTGGCCCTGGTGCACTGGTGGAGTGTGGCGGATCGCTATTCGCCGGTGCAGAATCTCGACATGCTCAGCATCCTCGGCTTCGTCATCCTCGCCGGGGTGGTGGTGAACAACGCCATTCTCATCGTCCACCAGACGCTCAACTTCCTCCGGGACGATCCCGATCTCGATCCCCAGGACGCCATCCGCGAGTCGGTGAAGAGCCGCGTGCGCCCCATCCTCATGAGCACCCTGACCAGCGTCGGCGGAATGCTGCCGCTGGTGCTGCTGCCGGGCGCCGGATCCGAACTCTACCGCGGTCTCGGCGCGGTGGTCGTCGGCGGCCTCATCGTTTCGACCGTGTTCACGCTTTTCCTTGTCCCCACCGTTCTCAGCGCCATGTTCGCCGTCCGTGGCGAGGACAAGGTTCGCGAGATGGTCCAGGCCGAGGACACCGCCGCCGCCGCGGACGAGACGGGAGCCGATCCCGTGACCGCGTGAGCGGGAAAAACAAAGGCTTTCCCTGCCGATCCGGCAATGGTCTGATTCCCGCTCACTCCGAAACCGAACCGAAACCCAATCGCCAACAGCCAGTTTCCCGTGAGTCTCCACCCGAAATCGGGCGGCCGCGCTGCCGCCGTCGTCGCCGCTACCGCCACCGGACTCTTCGCGTTGTTCTTCCTGGGGGCCTGCCTGCCTGACAGCGACCTCACCGCCGTCATCGAAGGCGGCGCGGCCTACGGCGAGGGAGCGGCCCGCGAGGGTTCGCTGCCCGATCCCGGGAATTGGTGGAAACATTTCGACGACGACGGGCTGGAGGACCTGCTGGAGCACTTGCGGCGGGAAAGTCCGGGTCTGAAGGCGGCCCTGGCCCGTTACGACCGGTCCCGGGCCGCGCTGGGGTTGGCCGAGGCCGATTTCTTTCCCGGCTTCTTCGGCGACGGCCATGCCAAGCGCCTCCGCGACACCGGCAACTCCCGCTTCGTGCTGCCGCAGCTCACCTACAGCCAGTATCGCGCGGCACTGAACTTGAACTACGAGATCGATCTCTGGGGCCGCGTGCGCAAGACCGTCGATGCCGCCCGCGCCGAGATGGAAGCGTCATCGGCCGACCTCGACGCCGCCCAGCTTTCCCTGGAGGCCGAGCTGGCGCGCAACTACTACCAGTGGCGGTTCGCCAACGAGGAGATCCGGGTGCTCGACCGGACCCTGGAACTGCGGCAGGAAAACCTCGATCTCGTCGATGCGCGGGTTCGTGGTGGGGAAACCAACCAGCTCGACCTGGACCGCGCCCGCGCCGAGCTGGAAGCCACCCGCGCCCAGAGGCTCCAGGTCGAACGGGCCCGGGCGGAACTGGAGCACGCCATCGCCGTGCTCGTGGGCGAGGCGCCCGCGACCTTCGAATTTCCCGCCTCCATGAAGCGGCCCGGCGTGGGCAAGGCCGCCGTGATTCCCTCCGGACTGCCCTCGGAACTGCTCGCCCGCCGGCCCGACCTCGCCGCCGCCGAGAGTCGTCTCGCCGCTGCCGCCGCGCGACTCGGTGCCACCAAGCGCTCCTACCTGCCCTCCGTCACCCTGACCGGGGTGGGCGGTTTGCAGGGCGTCAACACCGCCGAGTTCTTCGATCCGCTCAGTCTCTTCGGCGAGATCGGTCCCCAGGTGAACGTTCCGCTGTTCCAGGGTGGCCGCATCGTCAGCGATGTGGAGAGAGCCGATGCCGACGCTCGCGAGGCCCTGGCCACCTACGAGGAGACCGTGCTCGCCGCCTTCCAGGACGTGGAGGACGCGCTGTCCGGGATCCGTTTCCTGGACCGGGAAATCGTCGCCCATGAGAAGGCCGCCGAAGCCGCGAATTCCGCCGCCACCCTCTCCCGCAAGCGCTACGAGGGCGGGCTCGTCAGCTACCTCGAGGTGGTCGATGCCGAGCGCACCGCCCTCAACGAGGAACGCGAGTTGGTCCGCGCCAAGTCCGCCCGGCACCTCGCCAGCGTGCAGTTGATCCAGTCGCTGGGCGGTGGTTGGGACAAGCCTTGAAGGTGGTCGCGACGATCACTTCCACCGGTAGTCCGCCCGTTCGCCCAGGGATGCGCCGAAGCCGTTCGTCTCCGCGGTCAGCCAGGCCCGCGCCTCGGCCGAATTCTTCAGCCACGCGTCCCAGAAGGCCGTCGTGCCCTGGCGAATGAGCGCCTGGAAGGCCGCGTCGTCCGTGGGATCGCCGAGCAACCCGCGAAGTCCCCGCGGCCGGCCCGAGAAGATCATGTGATCGCCGCCTTCGAAGTTGACGAGGTAGTGGTGTTCGCCCGGCGTTTTCTCGAAAGGGATCAGCCGCTCCGCCGCGGTGCGCCCTTTTTCGATCGGGCTGGTGTCGAGGGTGCCGGTCAGGTGGAGGGTCGGGATGCTGATCTCGCGGTAGGCGGTGTCGTGGTCGGCCGCGTTCCGTGACGGCATCGGGCTCATCGCGATCGCCGCCTTGACCCGGTCATCCCCGAAGGAAAGCTCCTCGTCACCGCCCGGGAACGCATAGACCTCCCCGGCGATCGCCATGGTGGTGCGGGCGCCGAAGGAATGCCC
The DNA here is from genome assembly GCA_030432615.1 of Verrucomicrobiia bacterium. Lineage (GTDB taxonomy): Bacteria > Verrucomicrobiota > Verrucomicrobiia > Verrucomicrobiales > DEV007 > JAEUHH01. The sequence goes on along the minus strand of JAUIGT010000027.1, from coordinate 2,572 downwards.
GGCCATGCCCAGGTGCGCGAGGTCGAGCTTGCCGGCGAGAGGATCGTCGGCGGAGGCGTCGAGCCGTTCCAGCTGGTCGATCGCGAATCGGACGTCCGCCGGGCGTGCGATGAAGTTCTTCACGTTGGCGGCTTCCTTCATCGACTCGAGAATCTGCAGTGGCGGCACTCCCCGCCAGGTGGCGTCGTCGCTGCCGAGATGCTGCAGGTGGACGGAGACGTAGCCGTGGCTGGCCCAGTGCCGGCCCAGGTAGCCATAGCCGTCCCGCGACCCGCCGAGCCCGTGGGAAAAGATGATCACCGGGAAGGGGCCGGGCGCGTCCTTCGGAAAATACAACTTCGCGGGAACCGCGCGGTCAGGCGATTCGTCCCGCCATTCCACCAGGCGCGTCGCCACCTCGAAGGCGCCCGGTTCGCGATACTCCCGACCGGGAGAGGTGGAAGCCGGGGCGGCGGATTCCTCGGAGAAAACGGGGAGGGGAATTGCCAGCGAAAGCAGGAAAAGCGAGAGGAAGGGCCGGAACGTCATGTTGGAGAAGTCATACGAGATTTGAAAAATAATCTGACGATTTTCGGAGTCAGTTTTTCTCGGGACGAGGCGCGAGGAGGAAGCGATGCGGGCATCGTGACCGACGAGCAACGAAGGCAGCGGGGAAAAGTGGCCCGAATGGTTCAAGAAAGCCGCAGGCCTCACTTCCATTTTTTCTCAACACTGAATCGTCAGAGTATTTTTTGAATTTCGTATCAGACGCGGTTCCCCCCCTGATCGTTACAGCCGGGTCCGACTCTGCGCATATTCTGGCCCGGTTTGCCCGCGCGTTGTCACAACCTGTCGAGTGCCCTGGAAAACCGCTTTCGCGAAGCCGGGAGGGAAACAATGATCGGCTCGAACCCAACGAAACCCGAATTCATGGAAGCCCTCTTCGCATTCCTCACCATCCTCAGCCTCGCCGCCTGGATCGGTCTCAGGCACTCGTTCTTCGCGGTGCCCTTCATCGTCTGCCTGTCCATCTGGGTGCAGGACTTCTTCCCGCTCTCGCATTTCCCGATGTACAGCGATCCCGACGAGAGCGAGAACTACTTCTACGTCGCCGAGGTCGACGACCAGGGTGGCCTCGAAGCCCTGCCGGTCCGCCACCTCACCAGCATCACCGCGCCGAAGGTGAAGAAGATGTACAAGAGCTGGTCGCGCGAATTGGCCGACGAACTCGGGAAATCCGATCGCAAGCTCACCAAGGAGGAACGCGCCGGGGTCGGCCGCGAGCTTCTCGCCTTCCTTAGCAAGCAGGCCGAGGAACGCCACGAATCCATGCCCGGGCGGATCGCCCTGGTGGAGGTCTGGATCGTCTACGACAACGACGAGGGGTTCAGCGAAACGCCGGAGACGGTTGCCATCCTGGACACCTCCGCTGCCGGAGCCACCGGGTCCGAAACCACCAAGGTATCCGCCGCATTCTGAACGCCGGGTTTTCCGAAAGAAACCAGCTCGCCACCGAAGTTTCACCGTTTTCCCATCCGCCGCCATGACCGCCGTCCTCGCCAAGATCAAGTCCGCCTTCCAGACCCCGTTCTGGGAGCATGTTTCCCAGTGCTTCGCGATCCCGCGCTTCCACCGTTTCGAGATCGTGTTCATGCGCGTGCTCTACGCCTACGTGCTCTTCCAGTGCATGCCGCTCGACGCGCCCTTCTCCAACAACGGCCTTCGCATCGCCGAAGCCATCGTGCCCGGCACCGTTCTCACCGAGATGGTGGCCGACAAGGACAAGGACCGCAGCCTGCGGCCGCCGCTGCCGCCCATCTCGTCGCTGCTGCCGAATTCCGAGCCGAAGATTCCCTACGACACCCAGGAGAAACCTGACGGCATCGCCCGGTTCATCGACCTGACCTTCTTCAACAACGACCGCTTCGTCGATGTCCTGCCCTGGATCGTCATCCCCTGCCTCCTGCTCTACATCTCGGGCTACGGACTGCCGGTGGCGCTGCCGATCCTCTGCTTCGTGCTGCTCGGTAGTCGGACGCTCTACAATTCGCAGGGCTACATCCACCACGGCTTCCAGATGGTGTCGCTCATCCTGCTGGCCCAGACCGTGGTCGCGCTGTGGGCGCTTTGGAAGAATCCCCGCGAGGCCATGGGCTTCAAGAAAGCCACCGCGGCCACGAGGCACGGACGGACCTGGTGGGACGTCATGATCCGCTACTCGCAGCTGATGATCATCGCCAGCTACATGATTCCCGGCGTCATCAAGCAGTTCAAGTCCGGCGGCCAGTGGTTTCTCAACAGCCACTACATCGGCGTGCAGGTGGTGAAGACCCATCGGCAGAACTACTACAACGACCTCGATCCCGAGTGGGAACCCGAGAAACTCCCGGTGATGGCGAAATTCATGCTCGAGCACAAGAACTGGACCCGGCTCCTGCTCGGATGCGGCGTCGGCCTTCAGTGCATCGCCTTCCTCGCCCTCTACAATCGCTTCACCTGGCTGCTGTTCGGGCTCATGTTCATCACCTTCCACATGCTCAACGACTTCATGTTCGGGCTCTACTTCTACCACGTGGAGAAGCTCGACTGGATC
>JAUIGT010000026.1 GCA_030432615.1 Verrucomicrobiia bacterium | reverse complement strand
CCTTTCAACTCCCGGCGATCGTTGGCGTTCTTGTAGGCGAGGCCTTTCCAGCCGGAGAGGTCCTTGCCATTGAAGAGGGCATTGAACCCGGCGGGCGGGTTGTTGTCCTTGCCGCCCTTGATGGTCGTCGGGCTGGGGGAGAAATCGGCGACCTTCATATTGCGGAACTCGACGTGGTCGTTGTGGCCGGCGAGGACGAGGTGCCCGCTCTTGTTCTTCATGCCCGGATGATCCTTGCCATCGACCGGGGTGAGGTCCTCGAGGAAGACATCGACGATGACGGCACCGTTGAGAATGACCATGATGTGGTCCTCGATGGCGACGATGGTCTGGGTGTTCCACTCGCCCGCCGGTTTGAGGTAGCCGGTCTTGGCGGGATAGATGCCATAGACCGAGCCGTGGTACTGCCACGGTTTCAGCCAGGAAACCTTGTGCTTCTTGCCGTCGATCTCGGTCTCCGCCTGGTAGCGGGCGCCGTTGTGATCCAGCACCTGGATCTCCATCCCGTCCTGCGCCGGGTGACCGCCTTCCGGCACGCGGATGCCGATCCCGTTGTTGGCGCTCTCCTCCAGCTTGAAATCGAAGGAGAAGGCGAAGTCCCCGAAACTCTTCTCGGAAAAGAGATTCTTGGCGCCTTTTTCACAGATGAGGACCCCGTCCTCGATCCGGTAGCCCTCCACCGCCTGCCAGCCGGCGAGATCTTTCCCGTTGAAGAGGGACTTCCAGTCCGCCGATTCCAGGATCGCGAGCGGCCGCTTTCCGGCCTCGACATTGGGATCGGGTTTCTGTTGCTGTTGAGCGAGGGCACCGCTGCCACCGAGGGCGAGAACGGCGAGCGCGAGGGAGAAAACAGTTCGATTCATGGCCGCGCATTCCACCATCGGCGGTCCGCGGCGACAAGTCCGCTTTCGCGTTACGACGCCAACGATCGAAGGAAGCGCTCCGCATTCCCCCGGTGCGCGTTGAGTTTCTCCGCCCCCATCCGATCGAGATTCTTCGCCATCATGGAGAGGCGATACTGGCCGCGGAAGAAATCCTCGTGATCGGCGATGAAGCTCCAGAAGAGGCCGTCCCAGGTGTCGCACCAGTCGCCCTTGCCGTAGTCAGACATTTTCTTCACGTAGTTGGAGCCGGAGAGGTAGGGCTTGGTCGTGAAAAGGCCGCCGTCGGCGAACTGGCTCATGCCATAGACGTTCGGGACCATCACCCAGTCGTAGGCATCGACGAACAACTCCATGAACCAGCGGTAGACCCGGGTCGGGTGAAACCGGCAGAGGAGCATGAAATTCCCGATGAGCATGAGCCGCTCGATGTGGTGACACCAGCCGTGATCGAGCGCGTGCCGAATGGCGTCGTCGATGGGCGGAATGCCGGTCTCGGCGGTGTAGAAAGGTTCGGGGATCGGCTTGTCCTCGAAATCCCAGAAGTTGCCGTTTCGCATCTCGACGCCGTGTCGCTGATACATCGCTCCCATGAATTCCCGCCAGCCGACTACCTGGCGGATGAAGCCTTCCAACGAGTTGATCGGGACGTCATTCTCGCCGGCGAACTCCATGGTTCGGTCGATGACCTGTTGCGGGGTGAGCAACCCGATGTTCAGCATGGGCGTCAGGACGCTGTGCCACATGACCCGGTGCCGGGAACTGATGGCGTCCTCGTAGTCGCCGAACTGGTCGAAGCGGCGTTCCAGAAATCGATCGAGCCAGCCCGCGGCGGCGCCGTGGGTGACGGCGTAGCAGAAGGAGTCGGTGGAACCGAGGTAGTCGCCGTAATTCTCCTTCACATGTTTCAAGGCGGTCTCGACGAAGTCGTTCGAGTAGGCGCGCGGTTCGTCGGGCACATCGATCTTCTTCGGCAGCTTCTTGCGGTTCTCGTCATCGAAACTCCAGCGACCGCCGACCGGTTTGCCGTCCTCTTCCAGGAGCAGATTCATCCGCTCTCGCTGGGCCTCGTAGAACTTCGCCATGAAGGGCTTCTTCACCGAGTCGAAATGTTCTTCGAAAAACCTGGGCGGTGTCAGGAACTGGGGGGTGTCGGTGACCTTCAGGGTGACCTCATTTCGGTCGGCAAAACGTCGGAGTCGTCGGGAAATTACGTCGTCCACCGGGTCGGCGAAGTGGTAGGTGTCGAATCCCTCGGCTTTTCCCAGGGCGTCGAGGTGGTCGCCGATCTTCGCCTCGCGATCGTGATCCCGGTAGAGGACGCGATGCCCGTCCTGCTCCAGCGTATCGGCGAAGGCCTTCATCGAGGCCCGGTGAAGCACGATCTTCTGCCGGTGCATCTTCGGGCCCCAGACCGGGTCATCTCCGTAGATGAGGCCGTCCTCGATGAGCACCACCGGCCGGTCGCGTTGGATGGCCGGGTGTTTCTCGAAGATTTGGTGAGGAAAGACGAGCGTGGCCTCGGGCATGGAGAGGAGAGCCGGACCTGGCAGGGTTGAATGGGCGACCTGACCCTGTTGAATCGCTTCAGAGAAGCCGCAGGCGCGAGAGGCCACCGTCCAGGGTGAGCACCTGTCCGGTCATGAATCGGCTGTCGTCGCCCAGGAGGTAGATGACGGCCTTGGCGAAGTCGGCCGGGTTCCCGACCTGGTGGAGGGGATGGCGTTTCTTCGACGCCTCGACCTTGTCGTCGGTGCCGAGCAGGTTCGACGCCAACGGCGAGTCGGTGAGCGATGGAGCGATGGCGTTGACCCGGATCTTCGGCGCCAGTTCGGCCGCCAGGGAGCGGCTGAAGGCCTCGAGGGCGCCCTTGGCTGCGGCGATGCTGGTATGGAACTGGAGCCCGGTGCCGACGGCCACGGTCGAGAAGAAAACGATCCCGGCACGGTCCGCACTCTTCAGGGCGGGAAGGCTGGCGCGCAGCAGGCGGACCGCGCCGAGAAAATTCACCTGCAGGTCGGCGAGGAAGTCATCGTCGGTGAACCGGTGAAACGGTTTCAAGTGGATGGTGCCGGGAAAGTAGACGAAGCCGTCGAGCGAGTCGGGCAATCCTGAGAGATCCGGGTCGGAGTCGGTGGCGTCGAAGGGAAAGGTCTCGACATCGTCGAAGTCGGCCAGCGGTCCCGGGTTGCGCACCGCGCATACGATCCTGGTGTCGGGCTGTTGCCTGAGTTGTCGGACGGTTTCGAGGCCGATGCCGGAGTTGCCGCCGGCGATGAGAATGGTTCTGGACATGACTGACCGGGGTTACGGTCAGCGTGTCCGAAGTGGACGAACTGTTCGCGAGTGATCAGTGATCAGTGAGGAGTTGCTAGTAGAGACGGTCCACTACCGAGCCCACTACTTATCACTCTTCACCAATGACTCATCACTCCGAAACCGCGCCCGGCAGCTTGCGCAGTTGGATGTCCTTGTACTGCGCCCGGGTCATGAAGCTGGCGATGCCGATGGGCACGCACAGTTCGATGTCGCCGGGGCGGAGACTGATCTTCTTGTCGCCGAGTTCGAGATCGACCATCTGGCGGTCGTCGATCCAGGCCTCGACTTTCTCGTCGGTGACGCGGACCTTGATGTGGTACCAGACACCGTTCTCGAATCCCTCCACGTTCATGGTCTCGTTCTCCGACGCGTCGAGGTCATCGACGCTGGAGATACCGACGATGCCGCCGCCCCAGCCGCCGATCACGAAGGTGGCGTGGCTGTCTCTGACCGGGAAGGTGAGCGCGCAGAAGAAATCGTTCCCGTCCAGTTTCATGGCGTCGAGCTCGATCTCGTAATTCGAGGTGGCGGGGGGTTCCTCGGACCACTTCACTCCGGTCATGATGGCACCGAAGTCGAATTCGATCGTGCCCTTCTCGGTCACGGTCACCTCGCCCTCGCCGCCGAATTGAATGGGCTCCCACTTGCCGAGAGACTTGCCATCGAAAAGTACGTGGAGGTTGGGATCCTTCGGCGGTTCCGGTGCCGGCGTCGGTTCAGGTTTGGCCTCCGCCTGCTTCGATGGTTCCGCAGAGGAGTCCTCCGGGGGCGCCGTTTCGTCCGACGGTGAGGCCGGTGCGGAGCTTTCCGTCCCGGAGGGCGCGGCCGGAGCCGCCGGCGCGATGGCGGCGGTCCGCACGATGCCGAGCCCGTTGTCGCCGCGCTGCGCGGACCATTCGAACAGACCGATGGAGTCGTATTTCGCGAAGTGATAGGCGTTGCCGACGAGGAGAACGGCGATCACGATCCAGAGAGCGATGCGGAGGGCTTTCACGGCGGCCATCGTTCCCGAGAGCGCCAAACCGTGCAAGCGATTTCCGTGGCCGGTATTCGCCATGCGCGGTTCGGTTGGGAAAAGTCACAACATGGCTGGAAGTCCGGCCTTCCCCTTCGTATAATTCCGGGCGGGTCGTCCCGGAGGGCGACTCCGGGGAGGCGTTTCCATGAAGTTCGACGACAACGAGGCTGCGGCGCCCGGTAGTTCCGGTGATGATGTTGCGCACTCCGGTGGCGACGAATCCGGCCCTGACGTGCGCGGCTTCGAGCGGTTTCGGATTGAGAGAGCACTGGGGCGGGGGGCTTTCGGCGAGGTTTTCCTGGCCACGGATGTCCTGCTCGAACGCGAGGTGGCGCTCAAATTGATCGATTCGCTCGAGGTCGATGGCGAGATTCTCCTGCCCTTGGAGGAGATTCGCCTGCTGGCTCGCCTCGAGCATCCGGGGATCGTGTCGATCTACGAGGCGGGGCCGACGGGGGATGGCCGGTATTATTTCGCGTCGAAGTTCCTCGAGGGGCCGACCTTGGCGGAGGTCCTCGCCGAGCATGGCGCGCAGTCGCCGGAGCGTTCGGCGGAGATCGTTCGCGACCTGGCCGAGGCGCTGGCCTTCGCTCACGAGCAGGGAGTGATCCATCGCGACGTGAAGCCGGGCAATGTCATCCTGGCAAATTCGGCCGGGGGAAAGCCGATCCTGATCGACTTCGGGGTGGCGGTCATGATGCGAGCCCACGAGGGTGAACCGGACCGGCGCGTGGTGGGGACGCCCGGTTACCTGAGCCCGGAGCAGGCTCGGGGCGAGAGTCACCTCGTGGACGAACGCTCGGACATTTTCGCCCTCGGGGTGGTGCTGTATGAATTGCTCACCGGAGCCCGACCATTCGGGGGGAGTGCCGAAACCCTGATCGATCACGCCGCCTCGTTGGTGGAGGAGGCTCCTCCGCCCCGAAGGCTGGTGCCGGAGATTCCCAAGTCACTGGAACGAGTCTGCCTGAAGATGCTGGCGAAGCGGCCGATCGACCGGTTTCCGTCGGCGGAGGAAGTGGCCGAGGAGTTGACGCTTTTCCTTTCCGGCCCGCGGGTGGAGTCCTCGCCGCGCTCGGGAGCGGCGGGCGGCGATGTGGTTCCGAAAGGCTTGCGGTCCTTCGCCGAGGAGGACGCCGAATTCTACCTGCGGCTCCTGCCCGGGGTGCGTGACCAGTTCGGAATTCCGGAGGAACTGCGCTTCTGGTTGCGGGGCGTCACCGACACGCGGGAACCGTTCCGGATCGGCGTGCTCTACGGGCCTTCGGGCAGCGGAAAGAGTTCGTTTCTCCGCGCGGGGCTCTTGCCGCGGCTTCCCGAATCGGTGGAAGCGGTCATCGTCCCGGCAGGCGCGGGAAACCTCGTCGCCATGTTGCGGGAACGGGTTCTCGACCAGGTTCCCGGACTCCGGCAGGAGGTGGGAAGGGCGGAGAGAAAGCGTCAGGTGGAGGATGATCCGGTTTCCTTGCTGCAGATGGCCTTGTCGGCTCCGGAAACGCCGGCGGAAGGGGGGCGGACGCGGGAAAAGGGGAGGCGGAAAAGCGAGCGGCGCGGGGTTTCCGGGATCGTGCGCCAGTTGCGCGAGGGAGCGGGTTTGCCGCGGGAACACAAGTTGCTGATCGTGATCGACCAGTTCGAACAGTGGCTGCACCAGCGGACCGGGAGCGAAGAGGATGCCGAACTGATCGCGGCTTTGCGGCAGGCCGACGGGCGGCGGGTCCAGGTGATTCTTTCCGTTCGCGATGATTTCTGGATGGCGTTGGCCGATCTGATGAGCGACCTGGACGTGGAACTGCTCCGGTCGCGCAATGCCGGAGCCATGGACCTGTTCGACCGGGACCATGCCCGCGCGGTGCTGACGGAATTCGGCCGCGCTCACAGGCGATTCTCACCAGAAGTCGAAACACCGACGGGCGAGACGCTCGACTTCATCGATGCCGCGTTGGACGACATGGAGAACGAGAACGGGCGAATCCTGCCCCTGCAGCTGGCGCTTTTCGCGGAGATGGCCCGGGACCTCGATTGGGAGGGACGCGCCTATCGCAGGATGGGAGGCGCCACGGCGGTGGGTGTGGCTTTCCTCGATTCCATGTTGTCGCGAAAGTCCGCGTTGCCGGCCTATCGTAACCTGGAGGAAGCCGCCCGGGCGATCATGGAAGCGTTGCTGCCCCCCGGGGGAGGCAACCTGAAATCGAAGCCGTTGACGGTCGCGGAGCTGCGCCGCCGCGCGAACCTGGAAAGCGGACCGAAGCGGTTCCGGGACACGCTGCGGGTGCTGGATCGCGAGTTGCGTCTGGTGACGCCATTCGATGCCGAACCCGGGAATGAAGACGGGGCTCACGCCGAGTCGGACGCGGACATGCGCCGCTACCAGCTTTCCCATGATTACCTGGTGCCGGCGCTGCGGGCCTGGCTCCATGAGGGGAAACGGGCCACCTGGCGAGGCAGGAGTCGCCTGCGGTTGCAGGACCTGGCGGCATCGTGGCGCCGGGAGAACGACGTTCGGCACCTGCCCACCTTGATCGAGTGGGTCCAGATCCGGTTGGTCGTGCCGAAGCGATTCTGGAAGAAGGGGGAGAACGAGGTCATGCAGGAGGCGGGAACCCGGCACCTGCGTTTCCTGTCACTGATGGGCGTGGGTATTCTGGCGCTGGTGGGGCTGGCGGCCTGGCAGTCGCATGAACTCCGGATCGAGAACCGCACCGACGAGGTGCTCCGGGCGCGAACCGCGGACCTGCCCCAGATCCGGGATCGCTACGCCGGTTTGGAGCGCGGGATACTCGGGGAAATCGAGAGGCGGCGTGGCGAGGGAGAGATCAGGCAGGGGGAGGAACTGAATGCCCGGCTCCTGCTTTCCGAATCGGAGCCCGGCCACGAGGGATATCTCCTGGAGCGACTTCGCCTCGCGGAAGTGGACACTGTGGAGGTCATCGTTGCCGCCCTCGGGCCACACAGGGAAGTGGTCGAGCCGGTCGCCTGGGAAACGATCTACGATGCCGCCACGAGCGGATTCGAAAAACTCCGGGTGGCGGCTTTCCTGGCCGAGGTTCATGCCGACAGCACGGACTGGAATGGACTGGGAGACGAACTCTCCCGCTGGCTCCTGGCGGCACCGGAATCGGAGACGGCGGCCTGGTCCGAATACCTGCGCCCCCTCCGCGACGTCATCGAACCGCACCTCGCCTACGAGTTCGAATCGCTCAACGACCCGCGGAACTCCCGGCGCATCCACCTCGCCCTGGCCTCGCTCTGCGCCGATGACCCGGTGGCCTTGCGGAGACTGCTTCATACCGCCAAGGATGCCGACCTCGGTATCGTGGCGGAGCGATTGGATCGTTTCGCGGACTCGGAAACCCCGTTTTTTCGCGATGAACTCGGCGAGGATCTTCGCATGTTGGAAGGGGGCATGGAAATGAACCCGACCCTCGCCCTGGAGGGGGCGCGCCGGGCCGCCATGCTGCTGCGATGGCAGGGGGCGAAAGCGGACCACACCGACCCTGTCTGGAAGCTGTTTCAGCTCTACCCGGCGCCGACTCTCCGCAGCTTCCTGATCCAGACGGTTCCGCTGGTGGAGGTGGATCCCGCCGTCCTCTTCGCCCACGCCTCTCTCGTATCGATTCCCGATTCCTCCCGACAGGGGTTGCTGCTGGCGCTGGGGCACTACGAGACATCACGGCTGACTCCCGGGGGAAAGCGCGACATGGAGGCGTGGCTGCTGGACCGCTACCGGAAAGACCCCGACCCGGGTGTCCACGCGGCGGCGAGATGGCTGCTGGATGAATGGGGGGCGGCGGTGCCGACGTTGCCACCCGACCGATGGAACGATGACCTGAATCGGAATTGGATGGTGAACTCCCTGGGAATGACTTTCTCTTCCATCGAGATCCCCCTCGATGCCGATTATCCCCCCGAGTTGCCGCGCCGTTTTGCGGTGGGGCAGTACGAGGTCACCATGCTCGACTATCAGCGCAGCGGGGCCTCGCTTCCCGATCATGGGAGTGCCAGCTTCTTCGAGGATGCGCCGGTGATCGATGTCAGCCTGGAGGGCGTGATGCGTTTCGCCAACTGGGTTTCGAAGATCGAGGGACTCCCCGAGGAAGAATGGTGCTATCGGGAGGGAGAGGATGGCGAGTGGACGAAGACGCCGGAATTCTACGAGCGGAGCGGCTACCGGTTGGGGGACGTGCTCGAGCACCGTTGGGCAGCCCGAGCCGGGGCGAGATCGGCGCGGTTTTTCGGGCGCTCCCTCGAGCTGATGGATGGCTATGCCTGGGTGGGGTGGGGGTACGACAGGAAATTCACCTCCCGGGTCGGACTGCTCAAGCCGAACGGCTACGGACTTTTCGACGTGCTCGGGAACGTGGCCGAGCTATGTCACGTCTATTTTCGCGAACAGCGGGACGACGAATTCGAGATGATGACGCTGGGCGGTTCGATCTTCATGCCGCCGACATCGGCCATTCACGGTTCCGGCTACGCCCGGGTGGACTCGATGCGTCCCGGGCAATCGACAGGGAACGCCGGCTTCCGACTGTTTCGGACATTGCCGGAGGTAGGTGCTGGTGGAAAAACAGTCGAGGAAATAGGGCAGGCTTCGGGAGTGGAGAATTGACGAACCGCGGAGGTTTTTCTAAGTTGCTTACGTCAGCCTGGAGCTGGCTTCGCCATTAACCACCACCGTCATGGACTCTTCCTCTTCTTCCTCCGCATACGATTCCTCGTCCTCCTCATCGAGTGCTTGGTATTCCTCCTCGTCCTCCTCTTCGGGACCGTTCGACTCGTCTTCCTCCAGCAGCGCCCTGGATTCGTCGTCGAGTTCCTCCTCTTCTTCCTCTTCCTTTTTCAGTTCCTCGTCGTCGAGCGCCGACCCGTCCTCGTCGTCCTCCTCCAGCAATCCCTACGAACCGCATCCGGACTCCTCGTCCAGTTCCTACTATCCCTGAGCGGGGAGAGAGCGATTTCTCATCGGAGGACGGCGTCCATCGCCGCCTTCACCTGTCTGAGGCGCGCGAGGTCGCCGCCGCGGACCTCGGCGCTGCCCCAGCCGCCCTGGTAGTCGATTTCGACGAGGGCCTCCATCACCGCCGGCCAATCGACACTGCCCTGGCCGATCTCGTTGGTGAACCCTTTCCAGAGGCCCTCCTTGGCCATGATCTCGCGATCGAATTCCTTGATGTCGAGCTTGAAGATTCGCGGGCCGAGGATGCGGATCCATTGTTCCGGCCACCCGTAGCGGACCACGTTGCCGATATCGAAGAACCAGCCCACCCAGGGACTGTCGAAGCTGTCGATGAAGTCGCGCGTCTCGATGGGGCTGACGAAAATATTGTTCCAAACATTCTCGCAGGCGATCCGGGTGCCGCTTTTCTCGGCGGCCGGGATCAGTTCGCTGATGGATTTCCGCAGGGTTTCATAGACCCGGTCGTAGGGATGATCCGCATCGACCGAGCCGGGATACATGAGCACGGTGGTGCCGCCCAACTCGGCGGAATCGTGCAGTGCCTGGGCGAACTGCGCCACTCCCTCGCGGCGCTCACTCTCGTCGAGACTCCCGCATTTACGGCCGATGGCGCCGCCAACCAGGCCGGGAATCTCCAGGCCGAGCGCGGCCTTGGCCGCCTTGATTTCCTCGATCTGGGCGCGATCCAGGGGCGTGTTGTCGAACTCGACCCCGTCGAACCCGGCTTCTTTCGCCAGGGCCATCTTGTCGGTGATGGTTTCGACTCCATCGGCCTTGATCATGGAAAACTTGAGCGCCTTCTTGAGTTTCAACCGAGGTTCGGTCGCCTCGGCGGCGAAACCGGTGGAAGCGAGGGTAGAGGTGAGTGCGGCGGCGGTGCCGGCGACAAGAGCCTGGCGGCGGGTGAGGGGATTCTGCATGGCGAGGGGTTCTACCACGTGGCGGGAGCCGGGGCAACGGACGCGATCGGTCGGTCGAAGGGACCAAGAAAAACGGGACGGTCCCGCATGGAACCGTCCCGTTTCGAGATGTGGGTGTGTAATTGGGTGTAGTCGGTCCTGCGACGGCTCAGGCGCTCTGCGTTTCCGCCACGCCCGGGATCGGCATGGGACGCACGGGGAGGGCGCCTTCCCAGTCGATCGGATCGGGAACCAGCTTGTCGGCGCTGTTGACGACATCGTCCCAGGTCACGCGGTTGCCGGTGCGGCAGGCGATGCGGGCCATGATGCCGAGCATGGTGCTGTGGGCGACCCACTCCTCGTCGGCGTGACGCTCGCCCTTGCGGATGTTGGCGAAGAATTCGTCGTGCTCGGTCTGATACATGTTGCGGGCACCGGTGCGGGGCTTGCGGTAGGACCAGGGTTTTTCTCCGGTGATGGAAGCGTTGTTGATGTCGAACTCGGCCATGCCGGTCTCCCCAACGATGTAGTCCTTGTCTTCCTTGAAGGTGTCGGCGCCGTACTGGCTCCAATCGATGTGGAAGCGCAGGCCGTTTTCCCATTCGTAGGTGACGCTGTAGTGGTCGTAGGTGTTGCAGACGTTGTTGGGACGCTGGCGACCACCACGGGCGTAACAGGCCACGGGAACCGGCTTGTTCTCGCCGGTCATGTTCTCCATCAACCACGCCATCTTGTCGACTTTGTGGATGGCCTGCTCGACGAAGCCGTCGCCGCTCAGCCACGTGAAGTTGTACCAGTTCTTGATCTGCCACTGGGTGTCGCTCATCCCTTCCGGGCGATCGGCCTCCGGGGGCATGGGTTTCACGATGTTCGCGAAGTAGGTTGAGGTCACCGCGCGGATGTCGCCGATGGCGCCACCGGGCAGGAGCTTTTCGAAGAGTTCGCGCCCGTGGTCTGAGTAGCGGTAGCAGAAGCCGCAGAGCACCGATACGCCCTTCGAGCGGGCGACCTCGCCGGTGGCGAGGAAGTCCTTCACCCCGGCGACGTCCGTGGCGCAGGGTTTCTCGACGAAGGCGTGGATGCCGCGATCGACGGCTTCCTTGAAATGCTGGGGACGGAAACCGGGAGGGGTCGTCAGCAGGACGACATCGACACCGGAGTCCATGACCTTCTGATAGGCGTCGAGGCCGCCGAAGACGTTCTTGGTGCTCTGGACGTCGGCCCCGATCTTGGCGGCCGACTTGCGGTCGCGGGCGAGAACCCGGAGCTGGGTGAGCGCCTTGTCTTCGTAGACATCGCCCATGGCGTGCAGTTCCACGTTGTCGTCCGCGGCCAAGGCCTGGGCGGCCGCGCCGGTGCCGCGCCCACCGCAGCCGATGAGGCCGACCTTGAGCTTCTTCTTTTCTTCCTGGCCGAAGGTGACCGAGGGAAAACCGATCGAGGAAGCGGCCCCGGCGGTGGCGGCGACCGCTCCGGTCTTGGCCATGAAATCGCGCCGGGTGGAACCGGAAGCCGGGGGGGAAGAGGGGGGAGTCTCGGGATCGCTCATGCGTCTGGGAGTGGGTTGGCTATGGTTTTTTGAGATTCTGGCTGGAGGGAGGGGAACTTCTCGCAGAATGCAGGCAAAGTCAAAACCGCGCGATGAAGGTAGCCGTGCGGTCGATCGGCGACCACGTGAGAAAAGCGGCGCTGGAAAACTTTTTGCCAAAAAATCTTGCCTGAAATAAAAATTATAATTACCATAATCACAGTTTCACAACGGCGCGGCCGTTTCTTCGTTGGTTGGATCGAAGAAAAGATCGGGTTGTTGCTTCCGGTGTAGCGGGCTCTCTCGTCAGGACAGCGAGAGGGCCCGCTCCTTTTTTCGGCGATTCGCCGCCCGCTGTTCTCTCCCGATTCACGGGAACGGCACCGACATGGACTCGACAGAAAGTCCTGACCGTGAGAGAAGTGGGCTCGCAATCGCGGTCGCGATTCTCTATCGTGAGAAACGCAGCGTGCGCCCTCCGGTGCTCGTCGGTCTTGTCGCCGCCGGGTGGCCGGTGTCCCGCTTGTCTTTGTTTTCGTCCTCCAATCTTTCCCCTGCCAACTTTCCGATGGACTTCTGGTTCCTTCTCAAAAAGGGAGTCTCCGTCTACATCCATCCGCTGACCATCGCGATGGAGTTGATCGTGCTCGGAATCGTCCTCGTCGGGTTTTCCCGACGCCGAGGGCGCAAGAAGCCGGGAGGATTCCTGCGCTGGCTGAGGCGGGCCAGCGGAGATCTCGGAGTGGCCGCGGTCATCAGCGGGGTCTTTTTCCTGTTCCTCGCCAGCATCAAGCCGATCGCCGATCCGCTCGTGTATTCCCTGGAGAAGCGATACCCGCCCCTGCGACTCGATCAGATGACGGATCGCGAGATCGCGGCCGTCGCGCCGGAGCATATCGTGGTGCTGGCGGGCGGGGAGCGTTTCGATCCCGGCAAGCCGCCGACTTCGCAGCTCTCCTACGCCGGGCTCGCCCGGGTCAACGAGGGCGTGCGCCTGGCGCGCCTCTTTCCCGAAGCTGACGTGGTTTTCACCGGCCAACCGGACGAGGTCCGGGCGATGACGGAATCGGCCATCGACCTTGGCGTGTCGAAGGATCGCATCGTGACCGAGAGCGAGTCCCGCGACACCAAGGATCATCCGCGTTTTCTTCGGCCGATCGTTGGGGACGGACGTTTTCTCCTGGTGACCTCGGGCACCCACATGCCGCGCGCGATGGCCTTGTTCGAGGCGGAAGGATTGGAGCCGATCGCGGCCTCCTGCGATCTGTGGGTGTGGCCGCGCTTCGGCGACGAGTCGCCTTATCAGCCGGAGTATTTCATTCCCAAGATCGAGCATCTCTGGATGACGCACATCGCTTTCCACGAGTATCTCGGGCTGGCTTGGGCGAAGGTCTTCGAGGCCGCCGAGGAGCGAGGTGCGGTGGTGCAATCGGAACCGGCTACAGCATCGGAAACGCAGTCGGCCAGCGAGCAGAAACGCGAGGGCGTCAAGGACTCCCCGGCGCCCGCTTCCGTGCCGCTCCCGCTCCCCGGAGGTGGCGAGGAGACCGAGTCGACCCCGAGCCCGCCTCGCAAATCCGAAGCGTCGCCTCCGGCCGAAGAAGAAGAGGTGGAGCCGAGCCCGGAGATCAGTCCCGGCGAGCGCCCGGCCTTTCTTTGATCGGCGATTCCCCGCGCCGGAAAGACGCCGGGTGTTTTCGGTTGCCCGAGTCCGCATTTCTCGCTTTGCTGGCGCTCCGCCGGACACGGACAGACCGGCGGGATCATCGACCCAAGTTCTTGCCATGAAATTTCGCAGCATCCCGCGCACCGACCTGGAGGTGAGTCTGATCGGACTCGGCACCATGACCTGGGGCGAGCAGAACACGGAAGCCGAGGGACACGAGCAGATGGACTACGCGCTCGAGCGCGGCATCAATCTCTTCGATGTCGCCGAGATGTATCCGGTTCCACCCCGCCCCGAGACCTGTCACGAGACGGAGCGCATCATGGGCACCTGGTTCGCCTCCCGTCCCGGTGCCCGGGAAAAGGTGATTCTCGCCACCAAGGTGGTTGGTCCCGGACCCCACGTCACCCACGTCCGGCCGGACGCGCGGCTCGATCGCAAGAATATCGAGGCCGCCATCGAGGGCAGCCTGAAGCGGCTCCAGACCGATCACATCGACCTCTACCAACTGCACTGGCCCGACCGCCCCGTGCCGCTCTTCGGGAAGCGCGACTACGTGGAGCCGGAGTCGCGGGACTGGACCTCGATCGAGGAGACGCTGGAAGTCCTCCAGGACCTCAAAGAGGCCGGGAAGGTTCGTTATTTCGGCCTGTCCAACGAGACGCCCTGGGGAACCATGAAATTTCTCCAGGTTGCCGAGCAGCGTGGGCTGCCCCGGATGGTAACGATCCAGAATTCCTACAACCTGCTGAATCGTTGCTTCGACGGGGGGCTCTCGGAAATCTGTCACCGCGAGGACATTCGACTGCTGCCCTATTCGCCGCTCGCATTCGGACGCCTCTCCGGAAAATACCGTCACGGAGCCCGACCCGAGGGCGCACGATGCACCCTCTGGGAGCGTTTCGCCCGCTACAACGGCCCCAATGCCGACGCCGCCATCGAGGAATACTGCGGCATCGCCGAGGAGAGCGGACTGGACCCGGCCCAGATGGCGCTGGCATGGGTGAACTCTCGACCTCACGTCGCCAGCAACCTCATCGGGGCCACCTCGATGGAACAGCTGAGGGCGAATATCGACAGCGTCGATCTCGAGCTTTCTCCCGAGGTGATGTCCGCCATCGAGGAAGTGCACCGTCGCTACCCCAATCCGTGTCCGTGAACGTTCGCGGGTCGCGAGGGGCCGGCCTGGCCACGGAGGGCGAGACGCGATCGCGGCGCGGGGCGTCCCGAAACCGGCAGGTGCTTCGGCGGCATTTTCGTTTACGATGATTCAGGCAGGAACTCCGCCGATGAACTTTCCGAGATTCCAGTGGCTGAAGAATCGCTTCGTCCCCGTGGCGTGGCTGGTTCTGGTATTGTCGGCGCCGGGAGCGTTGGTACTCTCCACGGCACAGGATGCCGGTAGCGGCGAGTTCCGTCAGTTCACCAACAAGGAAGGGCGCATGATCGAGGCGCGGATCCTCGGTATTTCTCCGGATCGCAAGACCCTCACCATCGGGCAGCGGGATGGACGCGAGTTCGAGCTGGAGATCGTGCTCCTCAGTCTCGATGACCAGCAGTTCCTCCGCCAGTGGATCGCCAACCGGCCCGCGACGGCGGACTACCGCCTGGAGGTGGCCATCGACAAGATCCTGGAAAAATCGACCGAGAAGCGTCGCGATCGAGGTGGATTCTATCGGTTCAGCTCGGAGTATCCCCAGTATCGAATCACCGTCACCAATCTCTCCCGCGAGACCGTGCCGGGGCCGGTGGTGGAATACTGCCTGCTCTACCGGGAGAAGGTTTCGATTCGCTATGACGAGGAAGAGCGCGATTGGGAATTCAGCTCCTTCAGCCTCGACGGGGGGAAGTTGAACACGGTGCGGGCCGAGATTCCTCTCGAGGATCTGGTCTACAATAGGGAGCAGGCGGTCGTCACCGAATCGGTGGAGATCGATCACGTGATAGGCGATGGCAACTACATCTATGGCGAGGATGAACTGGTGGGGCTCATTCTCCGGGTCAAGGACAGCTCCGGAACGCCCATCGGTGAGAGCTGGCGGAGTTCGGATACGGGCATCGCTCATTTCACCTGGGAATCGGCAATCGGGGAGGAGGATCCCACTGCGGCGTTGCCCGATGACACGAACTCGATGCCGACCCTGGTCCAGCCGCGCACCTATGAGCTGACGCCCGGAGAGGAGTATCGAAGAAAGATTGCCATCGAGGGAATGACCTTTTCCATCCGGACGATCATCACGCCCGATGCCTTGAAGCCGGACGGCATGATCGCGGCGATGGGCGGGAAAGCCGCCGGTTGGGCGTTGATGATTCGGGATCGCCGGATCGTGTTCGCCGCTCGGGCGAGTGAAGCCGAGGTTCGCGAGGTCATCGCCAGTCTCCCATCCAGTTCCGCCGCATTCGAGGTGAATGCCGCGTGGGGGAAGGACGAGTTGTCCCTGGCGGTGACGGGACTGGCTCCGGTCACCGGGCCCTCTCCGGGACTCGTCGAGGAAAGTCCGAACGCGCTGATGACGGCCGGCTACAGTGGCGACGAACCGGTGACCTCGGGCTACGAGGCGCCTTTCACGTTCCCGGGCGGCATCGACAGCGTCGAAGTCACGTTGTCGCCCGCTCCCGGTCAACCCTGAGCGAATGAACCGCGGAAGTTTCCGGTCCGTGAAGCGGCCATGCCGCCGGGATTGACCGTGAGGCCGGCGGCTCGCTACATTCCGTTCATGAGCGAAACCCCATCTCGTCGAAATTTCCTGAAACAGTCGTCGTCCCTCGTGGCCGGAGCCGTCGCCGCCGGGGCCGCAACCGGTCCCAACCTCCTTCTCGGCCAGGCCAAGGGAGCCAACGAACGCTTTCGCGTCGGCATCATGGGCCTCGGACGCGGGCGGGGACACATCAAGGGCTACCTCGATGTTCCCAACACCGAGGTGGCCTACGTGTGCGATGTCGATCAGAACCGCCTCGCCTCCGGTTTCAAGACGATGGAAGGGAAGCAGGAGAAGATGCCCGAGAAGGTGAACGACTTCCGGCGCATCCTCGACGATCCCGAGATCGACGCCATTTCCATCGCGGCCCCCAATTTCTGGCACGCTCCCGCCGCCATTCTCGCCTGCCAGGCCGGCAAGCATGTCTACGTGGAAAAGCCCGGCAGTTACAACGCCTGGGAATCCCGCCGCATGGTGCAGGTGGCCCGGGAAACCGGTCGCCAGGTCCAGATGGGTACCCAGCGCCGCAGCTATCCCGGCATGATCGAAGGGGTCCAGAAGCTGCGCGAGGGCGTGATCGGCAAGCTCCTCTATGGCCGGTGCTACTACTTCAACAGTCGTCCCTCCATCGGCAAGGGCAAGGTCACCGATCCCCCGGCCGAACTGGACTGGGAACTGTGGCAGGGGCCGGTTCCCGAGGGGCCCTACAAGGACAACCTCGTCCACTACAATTGGCACTGGCACTGGAAATACGGGGGAGGCGAACTCGCCAACAACGGCGTCCACGCCCTCGATGTCGCTCGCTGGGCCATGGGCGTCGATTATCCGGAGCGGGTCACCTGCAACGGGGGGCGTTATCACTTCGATGACGACCAGGAGACTCCCGACACCGCCTACGCCGTCTTCGACTATGGGGACAAGGGAGGCATGAGCTGGGAAGGCAGCAGTTGCCACCGGCGCAAGCCCGAGGCTCCGCCTTTCGTGTCCGTGGTCGGCGAAGGCGGAAAGATCGATTTCTCCAGCGCCAATTACACCATCTACGATCTCGACGGCAAGGAGATCGCCCGGAACCGGGAGAATCCCAGCGACGTTCCCCATTTCACCAATTTCGCCAACGCAGTTCGCAACGGGGAGACCCTCAACCAGCCCATCGCCGACGGCCAGATCAGCGCCATGCTTTGTCACTACGGCAACATGGCCTATCGGACCGGCGGCGCCGTCGAGGTGAATCCCGAGACCGGAGAATTGGTCGGCAACCCGGAGGCCCAGAAACTGTGGGCCCGGGAAAGCTACCGCGAGGGGTGGAAGCTGTGATCCCGGCGCGGGACGACGCCCGCGACTTCCAACTCCAAGATCACGCCGCGATGGGAGGATTCCGGGGCGCGCTCGGCGGCGTCTCGCCGTCCTCCGGGGGAAAGCCCGGCGACTCCAGGGGCGGCAACCCCCAGGCGAGCCGGGCTTCGCGGCAGCGGTGATTTTCCTGGCCGCCTTCGCCATCCATCGCGAACTCCCGACAGGGAGAAGGGCGGTTCGCATAGATCCCGCAGCGAACCGGGCCCCCGACCTCGCCCTCAAGCGCGGTGCACCGAGGTGACTTTCCCTGGGTGCCCAGCATGGCCACCAGGTGGGGCGTGACCACCGTGGTCAGCTCGACGGGAACCCGTCCGCCGGGATAGGCATCGGTCTCGCTCCAGTGAAACGAACAGCGAAAGAAAGCGCAGCAGGCGCCGCAATCGAGGCAAGGGGAGGGATCGGTGCTCAAGAGCGGCTCAGATCAGGGAGGCGATCACCAGCGCGACCACGCTCATCAGCTTGAGCAGGATGTTGAGCGAAGGACCGGAGGTGTCCTTGAAGGGATCGCCCACGGTGTCGCCGACGACGGCGGCCTTGTGGGCTTCCGAACCCTTGACGAGTTTTTCTCCGTTCACCTCGAACCCTTCCTCGATCATCTTCTTGGCATTGTCCCAGGCGCCGCCGGCGTTGGATTGGAACAGGGCCATGAGGACGCCGGTCACGGTGACGCCGGCGAGCAGGCCGCCGAGCATCTGGGCGCCGGAGCCCTCGCCGAAAAGGTTGCCGCCGAATCCGACGATGACCGGAGCGGCGACGGCGAGGAGACCGGGCTTGATCATTTCCCGGATGGCGGCCTTGGTGGAAATGGCGACGCAGGTGTCGTATTCGGCTTCCTCGAGGGCGGCGTCGAAAATCTCGCGGTCTTGGTCCGTCCACTCGTCGTGCGCCTTGCCTTCGTTGCGGTTCATGGCGTCGAGTCCGGCCTTGAGACCGGGAATGTCGCGGAACTGGCGGCGAACCTCCTCGATCATGGACATGGCCGCCCGACCGACGGCTTCCATGGAGAGCGCGGAGAAAAGGAAGGGCAGCATGCCGCCCACGAAGAGCGACGCCACCACCTTGGGATCGGTGACCTCGATGGAGAGCTTGACTCCATGGGTCTGCTCCCAGGTCGTCTTGAAGGCGGCGAAGAGCGCCAGCGCGGTGAGCGCGGCGGAACCGATGGCGAAGCCCTTGCCGATGGCGGCGGTGGTGTTGCCGACGGCGTCGAGCTTGTCGGTGCGCTGGCGGACCTCCGGAGGCAGTTCACTCATCTCGGCGATGCCACCCGCGTTGTCGGAGATGGGACCGTAGGCATCGACAGCGAGCTGGATGCCGGTGTTGGAGAGCATGCCGACGGCGGCGATGGCGATGCCGTAGAGACCGGCGAGATGGTAGGAGGCGAGGATGGCGATGGCCAGGACCAGGATGGGAAGCGCGGTGGAAAGCATGCCCACCCCGAGACCGGCGATGATGTTGGTGGCGGAGCCGGTGACCGACTGGCGCACGATGCCGATGACCGGTTTGGTGCCCGTGCCGGTGTAGTGTTCGGTGATGTAGCCGATGGAGATACCCGCGAGAAGTCCCAGCGCGATGGCGCCGAAGACGCCCATGGAGGAGTATTCCTGGCCTTCCAGCGTCCACTTCTCCGGCAGCATCTGGCCGACGAGGATGAAGGTGCCGATCAGGAGGATGATGCCGGCGGTGATTTCCCCGGTGTTGAGCGCGCGGTGCGGGCTGCCGCCTTCCTTCACCCGGACGAGGAAGCTGCCGATGATGGAGGCCACGATGCCGAGCCCGGCGAGCATGAGGGGAAGGAGAACGCCGCCGAGCGGCATGTCGGCGAATTCCGGCAGGGCCATGAATACGGAACCGAGCACCATGGTGCCGATGATGGAGCCGACGTAGGATTCGAAGAGGTCGGCTCCCATGCCGGCGACATCACCGACATTGTCGCCCACGTTGTCCGCGATGGTGGCCGGGTTGAGCGGGTGATCCTCGGGAATGCCGGCCTCGACCTTGCCGACGAGGTCGGCACCGACATCGGCCGCCTTGGTGTAGATGCCACCGCCCACGCGGGCGAAGAGGGCGATCGACGACGCGCCGAAAGAGAAACCGGTGATGATGGTCATCACCGTTCCGATGGATTCGGAATCGGTCCCGATGGTGCTGCCGAAGATGAGGAGCAGGAGGCCGAGTCCGAGGACACCGAGTCCGACAACCCCCATGCCCATCACCGATCCCCCGGCGAAGGCGATCTTGAGGCCCTCGCCCAGGCTGGTGCGGGCACCGTTGGTGGTTCGGACGTTGGCCTTGGTGGCAACGCGCATCCCGATGAACCCGGCCAGCGCGGAGCAGAAAGCGCCCACGATGAAGGAAACCGCGACGAGCGGGTGGGAATTCTCGTTGGCAAATCCGCCGAAAGCGAGGAGCACGGCGATGCAGACCACGAAAATCGCGAGCACCTTGTACTCGGCGCGAAGGAAGGCCATGGCACCCACCGCGATCTTGTCCGCGATCTTGACCATCTTCTCGTTGCCCGGGTCCTGCCTGCTCACCCAGGCGGAGCGCCAGAAGGTGAATGCCAGCGCGAGTACACCGAATACGGGAATGAGGTAGAGCAGGGTCGTCATGGAAACGTGGGGTCGGTTTTTTCGGGAAACGCTTGTGATGCGGTCAAACGGGCAAAAACGCAAGCCCCTGATCAAGCCAGAGAGGCGCTTTCTGTGACGGGGCCGGCGATTGCCGGCAAGGGGTTTTCGTCAGGCAATTCTTTAGAGCACAAATATATTTTGGAAAAGCTAATAATTCCGTATGTTCGCGGGACGTGTTCCCGGAGCAATTCTCGGCCGGAGAGAGTGGGGCGGGAACGGGGCCTCGAAAACGTTCTCGCCATCGTGTCTTCCTCCTTTCGAATTTCGGATTTTCCACCGAAGCTCCAGTGGTTGCCCCTGGTGATGATCGGGTTGGCAGTCGGGTTGCTTTGCCCGACCGTGGCCCACGGGCAGAGGTTCGAGCGCGTGGTGATCGATCCGGGACACGGGGGCAAGGACAACGGCTCGAAATGGTATGGGGTGGCCGAAAAGACCCTGACGCTGGACCTGGCGAAGCGGATCAAGAAAGTGCTGGAGTCGAAGGGCATTCCCACCACGCTCACGCGCGATTCCGATGTCTTCGTGGAACTGGAGGATCGAGCCGAGGTCGCCAACGGAATGAAGAACACGATCTTCGTGAGCGTGCATTTCAACGCGCACCGGGATCGAAGCATCAAGGGAATCGAAACCTTCTACTACCCCGGCAGCGCCGATGGCCGTACCCTGGCCACCTACATCCAGTCGGAGCTGGGCAACCGGATCAAAACCCGCAATCGGGGCGTGAAACCGGCCCGACTCAAGGTACTCCGCATGACCAAGGGAACGGCGGTCCTGGTCGAGTGCGGGTTCATCTCCAACCGCTGGGAATGCCAGCGGTGCGCCTCCACCTGGTTCCGCCAGGTGCTGGCCGAGGAAATCGTCGAGGGGATCATGCGGTACCAGTGAGGAGTGAGAAGTCGAAGTGGCGGTCGCGACTCGTCACTCGTCACCCATCACTGGTGACCGGTCACTCACTTCCCGCCACCAGAGCCATCCACCGACGGCGAGGAGGCCGAAATTCTGCGCGAGCTTGAGCGGGTAGTTGACCGTGCTGCCGCTCAGGCCGAAGCAACCGCATTCGATGTCGAGGCCGCGAGCCCACGACACGGCGATCGCGACGGTGAAAACGAGCAGCGCTCCCCAGAGGATGGCGAGACCGCCGGCGGCTCCGCGGCGAAAGATCACGGCGAAGGCGGCCACGCATTCCAGGGGAGGCAGAAAGAGGGCCGCCGCCGCGACCCAGGGATCGCCTATCAGGTCGAAATTGCGGATGGCGAGGGAAAACGCCGTGGGATCCTTGAACTTTGCCACGCCCGCCCACAGCCAGACGAGGCCGTAGAGGATGCGAAGGATGGAAGCGGCGGTCTGCATGAATGGGTTCCGAATTCTGGCACGGGCCGCCCTCGTTTTCCAGCGGGAGACGAATCACCGGTCGCATTCATCGGGGGGTGCCGGTATGTTCCGGCGGAAGGTGCGTCCCGGGTCAGACCCGTTTTTCGGCCACCCGCTTCACCGGAAATGAATTCATCCTCACTGCAGGGAAGCGAGAACTTCAACCACGTCGCTCCCGCCCTCATCTGGTGGGGCGGGTTGGTGCTGGTGGTCATCGGCCTTATGAAACTGGTCGTCTACGCCATCGGAGAATTGCGCCCGAACTTGTTCCAGAGCATCCGTTCCGAGACGCTGAAGCGGTTCTTCACCGGACGATCGAACCGGCTGGTCTTCGGCTTGGGGGGATTCATCACCGCCGCCGTGGGCGGTTTCTTCATGCTGGCAGCCAAGGGCCTCGCCTTTCTCGCCGAGCGCCTTCCCTGACCGGCGCGCGGCCATGATCGCGCTGGCGGCATTGGCTTGAACCCGGGAGGTTTCCGTGTCAGGAAATCGGAATGCAACCGCCCGCCCCCGTATCCGACTTTCCCGTCTCGTCATCCGGCGCCCTGCCGCGGCGCGACCTTCTTTCCCTCACCGGCCTCGCGGCCGCCGGAGCGGGCCTCGCCGTCGCCGGACTGGATTCGGCCCGGGCGGCCTCCGCGCCCGAAGAGCCCGGCCGCTTCCTCTTCGGTCTCAACATGTCGACCATCCGGGGACAGGAACTGGACGCCGCCGAGGAGATCGAGGTGGCCGGCAAGGCGGGATACGACGCCATCGAGCCTTGGTTCCGGAAACTGAACCCCTGGGTCGAGGCGGGCGGTTCTCTCAAGGACCTGAAGAAACGCATCGATGATCATGGTCTCAAAGTCACCAGCGCCATCGGGTTCGCTCCCTGGATCGTGAACGATCCCGACAAGCGCGCCGCCGGTTTCGAGGAAGCCAAGCGCGACATGGACACCATCGCCCAGTTGGGCGGCACCCGCATCGCGGCCCCGCCCGCCGGCGTGGGAAAAGGCGAGGTCGTGAATCTCGATGACGCCGCCGCGCGCTACCGGCAACTCCTCGATCTCGGCGACGAGATGGGAGTGACGCCCCAGGTCGAGATGTGGGGGGGCAATCCCACCATCGGCACCGTGGAAAAAGCCCTCTACGTGGCCCTCGCCTCGGGTCATCACAGCGCCTGCTTCCTCGGCGACGTCTACCATACCTACAAGGGTGGCTGTTCCTTCGATTCCCTCCTCCTGATGGGACCCCGGGCCCTGCAGACCTACCACATGAACGACTACCCGGCGGATCCGCCGCGGGAAACCATCAGGGACGCCGACCGGGTCTTCCCGGGGGACGGCATCGCCCCGTTGACCGAGATCCTGCGAAATTTCAAGGCGGTGGGCGCGTGGCCGGTGCTTTCGCTGGAATTGTTCAACGCCGACTACTGGAAGATGGACGCGCTCGACTGCGCCAAGCTGGGCCTCGAGAAGATGAAGGCGGCCGTCGCGGCGGCGGAGTGACAACGAGCCGACCGAGGTCGGGAAAGAGCGGTCGGTGCGGGCGCGGAAAAGGTTTCGACCTTTTGTGCGTGCAATGCGCCGCGCCGGGAGTCAGACTGGTATCCAGTCGGACTACGACCCGGTCTTGCCATGAATGTCTTCCGCAAACTGCTGATCCTGGCCACCGTGCTCGGCCTTATCCCTCCCGCCCTCGGAATCGAAGTCCGCAACACCGCCGGTCAGACGATGGACGTGGAAGTCCTCGCCTATACCAAATCCAGCGGCAATGTGCGCATCAAGCGGATCTCCGACGACCAGATCTTCAACGTGAAGATCGACCTGTTCGACGCGCCCTCCCGAAAGGCGATCGAGGAAGCGGCTCCAGTGCGCATGCCCGATCTCGAGATAGAAGTGTCCGTCGGACGCCGGCGCGCCCGCGAAGGGGACAGTTCCTACATGAAGCGTCAGGAGATCACGGTCACGCTGAAGGCCGAGAACGATTCGCGCGACATCGACCTGCCGAAGACCAGGTTCACCGTCCTCCTGATCGCCCGGAACATGCTGCGCTACAACAACCCGGATGCCGATACCGCGAAAGTCCTCTTGAAGGAATCCTTCGAGAAGGCGCTCGAGCCCGGTGCGGAATTGGAGTTCGAGTGTCCTTCCGTCATCACTTCCTACGATTCCGACCGCGACACCAGCAATATCGGCGGGTGGGAGTACGATGGCTACCTGCTCGTTCTGCAGGACGCGGAGGGCAAGATCATCCGGGGCTACTCGAACATCGGGCCGATCGAGGTGCTGACGTTGAAGGATCCCAAGCTCCTGGAACAGGCGCTGGGACTGGAAGTCGGGCGAGAGGTTCAGAGAAATCTCCTTCCCCTGAGCGG